>NZ_JAHUZC010000005.1:0-115858 GCF_019218685.1 Streptococcus vulneris
CCCTTAGTAATGACTTGAGTTTTTCCTTTGAGCAAGAGTGGATTTTCACGAGTCACTGTGGTAAATGGAATTTCTTCTTCTTGGATATCCAGTCTAGGTTTTGTTTCTACAACTGGAGCAAGATCATGTTCATCACCTACATATGTTACGAGAGTTCCGACTTCAACAATTTGAGTAACTGCTTCTTTGGTTACAAGACTATCTACAAGAGTTTTCACTTCCTTGCCATCGACAGTGCTTACAGAGTAGAAGTTGCTACGATGTCCATTGACGCCCTTAGTAATGACTTGAGTTTTTCCTTTGAGCAAGAGTGGATTTTCACGAGTCACTGTGGTAAATGGAATTTCTTCCTCTTGAACATCTAGTCTAGGTTTTACCTCAGTAGTTGGTGCAAGACCACTTTCATCACCCTTGTGAGTTACAGGAGCGCCGACTTCAACCACTTGGTTTACAACTTCTTTGGTTACCTGGCTATCAAGGACTGTTTCTGTTGTTTTTCCATTTTCAGTGAGTACAGAGATGTAATGAGTTCGTTCACCTTTGACTCCTGCTGTAATAATATTTTCCTGACCAGCTGGGAGGTTAGGATTTTCTTTCTTGATAACTTCAAATGGAATTTCTTCAGTTCTTGTGATGAGTTCTGGACTGGTTTCAACATTGGCAGCCACTTCATTTTCATCCAGGCTTCCTGAATGAGTTGCAGCTGGTTTGAGGCCTAAGCGAGCGGCTTTTAGGTTGGCTACAAGTGTGTCAAGCTCAGCTTGTTTATTACGGTTGAGGTTGTAATTTAGAGCTGTTTTAGCTGCGTCAAGGGCCTCAAGACTTTCTTTACTATATCCTTCTAAGTTTGTAGGAATTTTAGCTAATTCTTCGCGGAGGGCATTATAATTAGCACGGAAGTAGTCTTTGTTGTGATCTGCAAAGGCAGTCATAAGTTCAAAGATTTCCTCTTCCTTGTACTCAGCGCTTGGTCTATCTGCCCAGATAGCAAGCATACTTCCGACTGTTGGAAGGTCTACTTCAGGATATTTGGTAGAAGCTAGTTGATTGAATGGTGTTTTTCCAGTATTCTCAATAGCTTTTTTGAGGAAACCACCACCATCTTCTGGTTTTTGACCGAGAATGTAGTACCAGTCACCGTTGGTATTCAAGAACTTATAACCCTTGCTTGCTAGATATTGAGGTGATGCAAGGTTGTAGCCCCACCAGCCTTTAGACCAGTAAGAAATCAATACATCTTTGTCAAATTGAACATCGTCCTTGTCCTCATAGTAGAAGCCATCGTTGAAGGCCATTGGTTGAAGCCCTCTTTCTTTAGCCATAGCAGCAAGGCTGTTAGAATAGTCTGCGAACTTGTTATAGAGTCCATACCATTTGAGGTAGTACCAACCTTGAGCGTTTGTCGCATCATTGGCATACTCATCTGTACCATAGTTGAAAATCTTTGATTTATCAGCAAAGTAATCCATATACTTACCGATAAGAGCTTTGGTAAAGTTAAGGGCTTCTTGATTTTCAAGGTCCATCGTGGTTTTTGAAACTTTATCAAAGTTGGCTTGAGGATTCGCGATGCCAAGTTTTTCCATGGCAACCAGCATAGCATCCATATGCCCTGGGCTATTAATAGCTGGAATCAGACCAATACCTTTTTCCTTAGCGTATTTAACAAGCTCTGTCACTTCTGCCTGTGTTAGTGCAGTACCGTTTGGATCGTCGTAGTAAGCTTTAGTTCCTTCGATAATAGCTTTTTTAACGTCATCACTAGCATAGGTTTTTCCGTTGGCAGTAATGGTCATATCATCGAGTAAGAATCGAAGTCCGTCATTTCCTAGAAGGAGATGAACATCAGAATATCCGAGCTCACTGGCCTTATCTACGATGCGTTTGAGTTGGTCAAGAGTAAAGTATTTGCGTCCAGCATCGATTGAAATCACCTTGTTTTTAGCAAGTTTTTCAACCTCACGTTTAGCATCTTCTTCTTTTTGAGCTTCTGGTGTGAAGGTCAAATTGCTGACTGCTTCTTGAAGTTTTGTAATTGCTTGGTCAATCGTGTCTTGTTGGGCACGGCTGAGGTTGCTATCGAGAGAGCGAATAGCTTTTTCAGCTTCTTTTACGGCCGCGACGCTTTCTGCAGTATAACGGTTAAGGTCTTTTGGTACCTCGTTAAGTGCTTTTTCTGCAGACTCATAATCAGCTGCGAAGTATTCAGCGTTAGAATTTGCGAATTGACGCATGAGTTTGAAGAGGCGTGATGGTGAATAACGTGCAGATGGAGTGTCAGCCCAAGCAGCTACCATACCACCGATGATTGGGATATCAGCTCCTTCTGTTTTTGGTACAGAAGTGATTGGTGTGTTTTTAATACCATTGAGCCCCTGATCGAGATTGTACCAGCCTTGGCCATCAGCGTTTCGTCCAAGAACGTAGTACCAAGCATCGTTAGTGTTTAGGATTTGGTGACCTTTTTCTACTAGAAGTTTAGAAGAAGCGACGTCGTAACCTCCCCAACCACCAGTCCACATTGAAACGATGATATCTTTGTCAAAAGTTCCGAAGCTAGTATCACTATTGTAGTAAATACCATCATTGAAGGCCATTGGTTTTAGACCGTGCGATTTTACAATACGAGCTAGGTCATTGGCGTAGGCAATAAATTTTTCATATCCTTTTACAGGATAGCCTTCGTTTGGATAGTATTTATCAGCTTGAAGAACGCTCCAACCTTTAGCGTTTGTTGCATCATTGGCATATTCATCAAGTCCGATGTTGAAGATTTCAGTCTTTTTCGCGAAATAAGCAGCATATTTATCGATAAGGGCTTTTGTAAAAGCGACAGCTTGTTCGTTGTCAAGATCGACAGTACGAGCTGATTCCTTCCCAAAATAGCTAAAGTTAGGGTTTTGGATTCCCAATTCTTTCATGGCATTGAGAATAGCATCCATGTGACCAGGACTATTTACTGTTGGAATGAGACCGATACCTTTATCTTTGGCATAGTTAATCAGATCTGTCATTTGACTTTCTGTTAAGTGATTGCCGTTTGGATCGTTGTAATAATCATTCGTACCTTTTTCAATGGCACGTTTGACATCGTCACTGGCATAGGTCTTGCCGTTAGCTGTGATGCTCATATCGTCCAACATGAAGCGGAGCCCATCATTTCCAACTAATAGGTGTAAATCAGTGTAGCCATAATGTTTCGCTTTATCGATAATTTCCTTGAGTTGTTCTGGTGAGAAATATTTACGTCCAGCATCAATAGAAACAATTTTCTTTTTCGCTAGTTTTTCATTTACAGTTGCAGCACGTTCCTTTCCTGCCTCTGTTGCCGGTTTGTCAGCCTCTGCTTTCGCTTCATCTTTTTCAGCTGGTTTATCCTTGTCAGTCTTGTCTGTATTTGACTCTTTAGAATCAGCCTCTTTCTTAGGGCTAGTTTCTTCTGCCTTTTTATTAGCAGTTTCTTTTTCAGCAGAAGTTGGCGTTACCACTTCTGCTTTATCACTAGGAGTTGAACTAACTTCCTCTTGTGGTTTTTCTTCTGTTTTTGGACGACTAGCTACCTTATCAGTAGCTGGAATTTCTGTTTCTACAGTTTTTGGAGCTTCTGGTTGAAGCTCTGCTTTAGGTGTTTCCTCAGTCCGATTTTCGGATGATTGAGGGGAATCAGAAACCGTATGGATGGTCGGTTGGTTTTCTGTAGTAGTAGGAGTAACTCCATCGGCTGTAACAGTCTGTGCTTGGAAGGCGAATCCAATTAGAACAGAAGCTGCTCCTACAGCGTATTTACGAATAGAAAAACGCTGTTGTTTTTCATGTTTCATTGCAAAACCTCCTGATTGCATTGTTATATTGATAGCGTTTACATAAATCAACACCTTTATTTTATTTCTTATATTAACGAGAGTCAAGAGGAGATGACAAAAAACTATAATAAGTATAAAAAAATATAAAATTTAAACTTAAGATTTCAGATTGGTCGGAAAAGATACATATATATATCTAGTAGAATCTTTTTGGTTCTATTTCTATAAAATATTCCACAAATTATAGAATCTTCCAAAAATAGGTAAGCGCTACCTTTTTGATGTGGTATAATAAGTATAGAAAAAGCCCAAGCGTTTAGGCTCAGGCTTTCTTCTTAGTGATCACGGTCACATGAAATGAATTTGATTTTGTAGTAATCCGCTCGTTTGTATGTTTCGCTGAATGCGAGAACTTGACCAGTAGACTCTAGTTTAGTAGTCTTGGTTTGTAAAACGGTTGGGAATTGTTCATCGACTCCGAGGATCGAAGCCGCATGTTCTGGAGTTGGAAATGCTATTTCATTGATTTCTTCAAAATGTTCATCATTCATGTGAATGTGGTAATCCAATTTGAAACGGTTATAGATAGAGCTATAATATTCAAGATTTGGATAATTTGCGTTGATGTATTGTTCTGGGATGTAAGATGTATGGTAGATGTAGACAACACCACCTGTTTCGCGTACGCGTTCAATCTTGTAGTAGAACTGATCTCCGCGTAGTCCGAGTTTTTCTAAGTAGCTTAGTTTGTTTCCACGCTCAATAGAAAGGACGGTAACTTTATCATCTTTAGTTTCAAAAACTTCTACATCTGAAAACTCTACGAGTTTATGTTTGCGTGCGCGTGAAACGAATGTACCCTTTCCTTGTTGACGGACAATATAGCCATCCTTGGCAAGGTCGTTTAAGGCGCGGACAACTGTGATAGAACTCACATCATACATTGCAATCAATTCAGCTTCAGTGTAGAATTTATCTCCACTGGCAAATTGACCAGAAATGATTTTGTTCTTTAACTCATCTTTAATATATTGATACTTTGGAATTGCCATATTTTCACCTCGATTTTCCTTCTCCGTTAAAGATTTTACCATAAAACTGGAAAGAATAGTAGCCTTTTGAATAAAAAAATTAGAATAATAGGCTATAAGGTTAATTTACATAGGAATAAATAGAAAAACCTACATTTTTATACATGGTGCTAAAATGTTGTTATGACTATAGATTACGAGATTTTTATAAGTTTTTTGTGTAAAATTTAGTGAAAAATGAAAAAAATTGTGAAAACCTATTGACAAATGCAAGATATTGAGATATATTTACTATATCAACAAATGAAAGCGTAAACTTTAGTTGTCAGAAGGTAAGAACATGACACGATTTGAGATACGAGATGATTTTTATCTCGATGGAAAATCATTTAAGATTTTATCTGGCGCCATTCATTATTTTAGGGTTCCTCCAGAAGATTGGTATCATTCGCTCTATAACTTGAAGGCTCTTGGTTTTAATACAGTAGAGACTTATGTGGCCTGGAATTTACACGAGCCTCGTGAGGGTGAGTTTCACTTTGAAGGAGCTCTGGATTTGAAGCGATTTCTTGAGACGGCACAAGATTTGGGTCTCTACGCTATCGTTCGTCCCTCTCCCTTCATCTGTGCGGAGTGGGAATTCGGTGGCTTACCAGCCTGGCTCTTAACAAAGAATATGAGACTTCGTTCCTCAGATCCTGCTTATATTGAAGCTGTCGGTCGCTACTATGACCAGCTCTTGTCACGGTTGGTTCCACATTTGTTGGACAAGGGTGGCAATATCCTCATGATGCAGGTTGAAAATGAGTATGGTTCTTATGGAGAAGATAAGGCTTATCTGAGAGCAATTCGACAGTTGATGGAAGAGCGTGGTGTAACCTGTCCTCTCTTTACATCAGATGGTCCATGGAGAGCTACTCTGAAAGCTGGAACCTTAATCGAAGATGACCTCTTTGTGACAGGGAACTTTGGTTCTAAGGCACCTTATAACTTTTCACAGATGCAGGAATTCTTTGATGAGCATGGTAAGAAATGGCCGCTCATGTGTATGGAGTTCTGGGATGGCTGGTTCAATCGTTGGAAAGAACCGATTATCACACGGGATCCAAAAGAGTTGGCAGATGCAGTTCGAGAGGTTTTGGAACAAGGCTCTATCAACCTCTACATGTTCCATGGTGGTACAAATTTTGGTTTCATGAATGGTTGCTCAGCTCGAGGGACCTTGGACCTGCCACAAGTTACATCTTATGATTACGATGCCCTTCTGGATGAAGAAGGAAATCCAACTGCCAAATATCTGGCAGTCAAGAAGATGATGGCAACACATTTTCCAGAGTATCCGCAGTTGGAACCACTCTACAAAGAGAGTATGGAGTTGGATGCTATTCCACTAGTTGAAAAAGTTTCCTTGTTTGAAACTTTGGATAGCTTGTCAAGTCCTGTAGAAAGCCTTTATCCTAAAAAGATGGAGGAGTTGGGACAAAGCTATGGCTATCTACTCTATCGAACAGAAACAAACTGGGATGCAGAAGAAGAAAGACTTCGTATCATTGATGGTCGAGATAGGGCCCAGCTTTATGTCGATGGTCAGTGGGTCGAAACCCAATATCAGACAGAGATTGGGGAAGATATTTTTTATCAAGGTAAAAAGAAAGCGCTATCTAGGTTAGATATCTTGGTAGAAAATATGGGGCGTGTCAACTATGGACACAAGTTCTTAGCGGATACGCAACGTAAGGGAATTCGGACAGGGGTTTGTAAGGATTTGCACTTCTTACTAAACTGGAAACACTATCCACTCCCACTAGATAATCCTGAGAAAATTGATTTTTCAAAAGGATGGACAGAAGGACAACCAGCCTTTTATGCTTATGATTTTACAATCGAAGCGCCAAAAGATACTTACCTAGACTTGTCTGAGTTTGGTAAGGGAGTTGCCTTTGTCAATGGGCAGAACCTAGGACGTTTTTGGAACGTTGGCCCGACCCTCTCACTTTATATTCCTCATAGCTATCTAAAGGAAGGTGCTAACCGCATCATCATCTTTGAAACAGAAGGTGAATATAAAGAAGAGATTTATTTAACTCGTAAACCTACACTAAAACACATAAAGGGGGAAAACTTATGACAATTGTAGGATGCCGTATCGATGGACGTTTGATCCACGGACAAGTAGCCAATCTTTGGGCTGGAAAACTAAATGTTTCACGTATTATGGTTGTAGATGACGAAGTTGTCAACAACGACGTTGAAAAGAGTGGTTTGAAACTCGCGACACCACCAGGTGTGAAATTGAGTATTTTGCCAATTGAAAAAGCGGCAGCCAATATTCTTGCTGGTAAATATGATAGCCAACGTCTCTTTATCGTGGCTCGTAAACCAGACCGCTTCCTTGGTTTGGTCGAAGCAGGTGTACCACTTGAAACTCTCAATGTTGGGAATATGTCTCAAACACCAGAAACTCGTGCCATCACACGTTCTATCAACGTAGTGGATAAGGATGTGGAAGATTTCCACAAATTGGCAGAAAAAGGTGTTAAACTTACTGCTCAAATGGTTCCAAATGATCCAATTTCAGACTTTTTGAGCTTATTAAAATAGGAAAAAATTTTTAGGAGGTCATTGTTATGATACAATGGTGGCAAATTTTACTTCTCACTTTGTACTCAGCTTATCAAATCTGTGATGAGTTGACGATCGTTTCATCTGCAGGTTCCCCTGTATTTGCTGGTTTCATTACTGGTTTAATCATGGGAGATGTGACAACTGGTTTGTTTATCGGTGGTAGCTTGCAGTTGTTCGTACTTGGGGTTGGTACCTTCGGTGGTGCTTCTCGTATCGACGCAACTTCTGGTGCGGTTCTTGCAACAGCATTCTCAGTTTCACAAGGAATCGCTACAGACCTTGCGATTACAACAATCGCTGTACCAGTAGCAGCACTTTTGACATACTTCGACGTTCTTGGACGTATGACTACTACTTTCTTTGCACACCGTATTGATGCTGCAATCGAACGCTTTGACTATAAAGGAATCGAGCGCAACTACCTACTTGGTGCAGTGCCTTGGGCTCTTTCACGTGCCCTTCCAGTATTCTTCGCCCTTGCTTTTGGTGGAGAATTCGTACAAGGTGTTGTAAACCTTGTTAAGGAATACCAATGGGTTGCAGACGGTTTGACACTTGCAGGACGTATGCTTCCAGGTCTCGGATTTGCAATCTTGCTTCGTTACCTTCCAGTTAAACGTAACCTTCACTACCTTGCAATGGGATTTGGTTTGACAGCTATGTTGACTGTTCTTTACTCATATGTAACAGGTCTTGGTGGCGCTGTTGCAGGTATTATCGGTACTCTACCTAAAGATGTTGCTGAAAAAATTGGTTTCGTGAACAACTTCAAAGGATTGTCTATGATTGGTATCTCTATCGTAGGTATCTTCCTAGCAGTGCTTCACTTCAAAAATAGCCAAAAAGTATCTGTAGCAGCACCTTCTACACCATCAGAAAGTGGGGAAATCGAAGATGACGAATTCTAATTACAAACTTACAAAAGAAGATTTTAATCAAATCAACAAACGTAGCTTGTTTACTTTCCAATTAGGTTGGAACTACGAACGTATGCAAGCTTCTGGTTACCTTTACATGATCTTGCCTCAATTGCGTAAAATGTATGGGGATGGAACTCCTGAATTGAAAGAAATGATGAAAGTTCATACTCAATTCTTCAATACTTCACCATTCTTCCACACTATTATCGCTGGTTTTGACCTTGCCATGGAAGAAAAAGATGGTGTAGGTTCAAAAGATGCCGTTAACGGTATCAAGACAGGTTTGATGGGACCATTCGCTCCTCTTGGAGATACTATCTTTGGTTCACTTGTACCTGCTATCATGGGATCTATCGCAGCAACTATGGCTATCGCTGGCCAACCATGGGGAATCTTCCTTTGGATCGCAGTTGCAGTTGCTTATGACATCTTCCGTTGGAAACAGTTGGAATTTGCTTACAAAGAAGGGGTTAACCTTATCAACAACATGCAAAGTACTTTGACAGCTTTGATTGACGCTGCATCTGTACTTGGTGTCTTCATGATGGGTGCTCTTGTAGCAACAATGATTAACTTTGAAATTTCTTACAAATTGCCAATCGGTGAAAAAATGATTGACTTCCAAGATATCTTGAACTCAATCTTCCCACGCTTGCTTCCAGCAATCTTTACTGCCTTTATCTTCTGGTTGCTTGGTAAGAAAGGTATGACTTCTACTAAAGCTATCGGTATCATTATCGCTCTTGCAGTAGGTCTTTCATTCATCGGTAAATTCTTGCTTGGAATGGGCGCATAATTTATGGCTAAATCATTAATTTTGGTGAGCCATGGTCGTTTTTGTGAAGAACTTAAAGGTAGCACTGAAATGATCATGGGTCCACAAGACAACATTCATGCAGTGGCTCTTCTTCCAGAAGATGGACCAGAAGACTTTACTGCAAAATTTGAAGCTGCTATTGAAGGATTGGATGATTTCCTAGTCTTTGCGGATCTTCTTGGTGGTACACCATGTAACGTGGTGAGTCGCTTGATCATGGAAGGTCGTGATATTGACCTTTACGCAGGGATGAATCTTCCAATGGTGATTGAATTTATCAATGCGAGCCTTACAGGCGCAGATGCGGACTACAAGAGCCGTGCTGCAGAAAGCATTGTGAAAGTCAATGACCTGTTAGCGGGCTTCGATGATGACGAAGATGAATAAGATGTGACAACGTGAAAATCACAGGGAAAATAGGCGATAAGAGGATGGAGCGATGCTCCGACGATAATCGGTCTTTTTCCCAAAGATTTTAGTTGGAACTCGATTCAATAAGATGTGATATCGTGAAAATCGTTAGAGCATTTTATATAGAATATACATGGGAATGGGGCTTACTCCCATTCCCATATTTAATAGAAAAAGAGGAAATCAATGCTACATTATACAAAAGAAGACTTGCTCGAATTGGGTGCAGAAATCACTACACGTGAAATCTACCAACAGCCTGATGTATGGAAAGAAGCTTTTGAATCTTATCAAGCAAAACGTGAAGAAATTGCAGCCTTCCTACAAGGGATTGCTGATAAACATGACTATATCAAGGTTATTTTGACAGGTGCGGGGACTTCTGCTTATGTGGGAGATACCTTGGTACCTTACTTTAAGGAAGTATATGACGAACGCAAATGGAATTTCAATGCCATTGCGACAACAGATATCGTTGCCAATCCAGAAACTTATTTGAAAAAAGATGTGGCAACTGTCCTTGTGTCTTTTGCTCGTAGTGGGAACTCACCTGAAAGTGTGGCGACTGTTGATTTGGCCAAAGCCTTGGTGGATGAGCTTTATCAAGTGACGATTACTTGTGCAGCAGATGGTAAATTGGCACTTCAAGCTCATGGAGATGACCGCAATCTTTTGCTTTTGCAACCAGCTGCTTCCAATGATGCTGGATTTGCTATGACTTCTAGCTTTACGTCTATGATGTTGACAGCTCTCTTGGTTTTTGATCCTACAGAATTTGCTGTGAAAGCTGAACGTTTTGAAGTTGTATCTAGTCTTGCCCGTAAAATTCTAGACAATGCAGAAGATGTCAAAGAGCTTGTTGACCTTGACTTTAACCGTGTCATCTATCTAGGCGCTGGTCCTTTCTTTGGTCTTGCTCATGAAGCTCAGCTCAAGATTTTGGAATTGACAGCTGGCCAAGTGGCGACCATGTATGAAAGTCCAGTTGGCTTCCGTCACGGTCCAAAATCTCTGATCAACGAAGATACAGTTGTCTTGGTCTTTGGTACAACGACAGACTACACTCGTAAGTACGACTTGGACTTGGTTCGTGAAGTTGCTGGTGACCAGATTGCTCGTCGTGTTGTGCTTTTGAGTGATCAAGCCTTTGGTCTTGAAAATGTCAAAGAAGTGGCCCTTGGTTGTGGCGGTGTCTTGAACGATATTTACCGTGTCTTCCCTTACATCGTTTATGCCCAACTCTTTGCCCTATTGACTTCACTCAAGGTAGAAAATAAACCAGATACACCGTCTCCTACAGGTACAGTAAACCGTGTGGTACAAGGTGTTATCATCCACGAATATCAAAAGTAATACTGCGTTTATAGATTCTTGATAAAGGGGTTTGTAAATCATACAAGTAAACCATAGATTGTCAATTCGCTTTCTATGGTTTGTTTGATTGAGAGAAATAGAAAAAGGAGAAGAGAATGAAAGCATACACAGAGCGTGTATTTGGAAATGTTGAGGGCAAGGATGTCTTGGCCTATCGCTTTGAGACGGACGGTGGCTACCAGCTTGAGGTTATGACTTATGGTGCGACTATCTTGCGCTATGTCACACCTGACAAGGCTGGAAATTTTGCCAATGTTATCTTGGGTTTTGATGATTTTGATAGCTATGTAGGCAATAGCCCCAAGCATGGAGCTAGCGTAGGTCCTGTGGCAGGCCGTATTGCAGGTGCGACCTTTGAGCTTAATGGCAAGAACTATGACCTTGAAGTCAACAATGCTAGCAACTGTAACCATAGTGGTTCAACTGGTTGGGATTCTAGCTTGTTTGAACTAGTTGAAGTGAGCGACCATGGTTTGACCCTCTACATAGAGCGTACAGATGGGACAGGAGGATTTCCTGGAAATCTCAAGATTTGGATCAGTTATCACTTGGAAGAAACTGGTGCCTATGAAATCAGCTACAAGGTAACGACCGATCAGGATACGCTGGTTAATCCAACCAATCACAGCTACTTCAACTTGTCTGGTGATTTCACACAGACAATTGACCGCCATGTCTTCCAACTAAACACAGAGGGCATTTATCCAATCGCTCCCGACGGTGTTCCGGCTAAAACTCCAGATGCTAATCGTGATGTGGTTAAACACATCTACAATGGTGCCTTGTTGAAAGACATCTTTGCAGAGGATGATGAGCAAATCCAACTGGTATCTGGTTTGGATCATCCATTCGCTCTTCCTGCAGGTCATGACAATGCTGGTTTCCTTTATGATCAAAATTCAGGTCGCTTCCTGCTTTTCAAGACAGAGGCCCCTTGCTTTGTGGTCTACACAGCAAACTTTGTGGATGAGAGTGTCATCATAGGAGGTCAGCCAATGGTGCAGCACAATGGGATTGCCCTTGAAGCGCAAGCTTTACCAGATGCCATTCACAGCGACCTCAAAGATCAAGTCATTCTCAAAGCCGGTCAAACCTTCACCAGTAAGACACGTTATGAGCTTGTTGTGAAATAAAAATTTAGAGATATGATAGGTATTCCAGAAATTAGGTATCTAATTTTAGGGATGCCTTTTATTATTACCCTATTTGTATATCTATCCCTAGAATCTTTTTTTAAATTGATGTATAATGGGAAGAGTTGTATATTTTACCATAATTTAATATACTAATTTAAAAATGTAAAAAGAGGGGAATATGAATTTCAAAACTACTGGAGAAGAAAGACAGAATTTCTCATTAAGAAAATTGGCAGTTGGCCTTGTATCTGTAGCTGTTGCGTGTTTCTTTTTGATGGGAACTGGCCTACAGACTGTATCTGCCCAAGAATCTCATGCCGTTAATTATACTTATGTTTTAGAGTCGGATTTGACTGATGAAGAGAAGACTCTCTTAGTTACATCCCTACCACAAGTAGCGGAAGAATCTGATGCGACTTACTATCTGGTTTATCGAGCCAATCAAGTACTACCCAACACAGGAACTAGCTCTTCCCTAGAAACTGCTGCCTTAGTGGCAGGCCTTAGTTTATTGATTGTAGTAGTTCTTAAGGGACGTGATGGCAAGAGTAAGATTAGTCGATTCTTGTTAGTAACCAGTCTAGGAAGCCAGTTGCTGTCTCCAACTGTCCTTGCCTTGACTAGCGAAACACTAGCTGCTTATAACACTCAACTATCGGTTCAGGCAGGAGATGCCTTGCCAGCCCCGGTTGATATTCCTGGTTATACATACATAGGATATGTGAAAAATAAAGTAGACGTTGTTAAGCAATCAGATAAACAGAAGGCGCATGACAGCAAGTCTAACTTAGAAAATGTAGATAGCTCAACGATAGAGGAACAACAAGGAGGAACACCTTCTCCTATAGAGTCTCAACTACAAAAAAACAATGAAACTGTAGTGCAAGCAAAGGGGAGCCAAGAGCCAGGTCATGAGGGTGCTGCCCTGGTTCAACCAGCACAACCGACTTATACAGAACCCGTTAGCACTAAAGGCACGCAAGAGCCAGGTCATGAGGGTGCTGCCCTGGTTCAACCATCGCAACCAGCGTACACAGCCCCAATTAGCACTCAAGGCACACAAGAGTCAGGTCATGAAGGCGAATCCCTGGTTCAATCAGAACTACCAGTTTACACAGGTCCTCAGGAGGGAGCTCCAGTTGAGCCAACAGTGCCAGAGTCTACAGAAGTTGTTAGCAGTAAGGGCACGAAAGAGCCCGGCCATGAGGGTGAAGCCTTAGTTCAACCCGTTCAGCCATCTTACACAGCTCCAATTAGTACCCAAGGTACGCAAGAGCCCGGCCATGAGGGTGAAGCCTTAGTTCAACCCGTTCAGCCATCTTACACAGCCCCAATTAGTACCCAAGGTACGCAAGAGCCCGGTCATGAGGGCGATGCTCTAGTTCAACCAGAATTACCGTCTTATACAGGTCCAATCAGTACTCAAGGAACACAAGAGCAGGGTCACGAGGGTGAGGCTGCTGTGGCAGAAGCTCTTCCTGAACTGCCTTTGACAAGTACTCGTCGAACAGTAACGGAAACTATCCCTCACGAAACTGAAGAAATCGAAGATGCGACCATCTTGAAAAATCATCGAGAAATTGCTCAGGAAGGAAAAGACGGTTTACGGACAATCGAGTATGAAGATTATCTCGTAGATGGTAAGGTGGAAGCTAGCAAGGAAATCTTACGTACAGAAGTAGAACCAACCAAAGAGATTGTCAAGGTTGGCAGTCTTGTTAAAACCAAACCAACAGTTGAAATCACCAATCTTGTTAAAGATGAGAGCAAAAAAGCTGTAGCAGTCACCTATCACTTAGATGACCAAACGTCTGCTTTTGTTAAGGCCAAGGCCCAAATTTTTCAAAATGGAACACTGATTAAAGAAGTGGATTTGAAAGATTTATCCGTTCAGCAAACGATTGATGGTTTGGACTACTATACTCCTTATACAATTAAGACTTACCTGACCTATAATCTAGGCCAATCTGATCAGGAAAATACAGAAGTATCAACGAAAGATTTTCAATTGGACTATAAGAAAATTGAAATCAAAGATGTGGATGAAGTGGGGCTCTATGGTAAGGAAGATGGTCACTACCGTCGCTATCTGAATTTATCAGAAGTACCAAGCGATTTGTCACCTTATTTTGTCAAAGTCAAATCAGATAAGATGAAAGAAATGTTGCTACCAGTTAGCTCTATTAAGGAAACAGAGGATGGGAAATACAAGGTAACCGTTGCCTTCAATGAACTGGTTCAAGAGAAAGATTCAGCATACAAGGATAACTATAGCTTCACAGTTGATAAGCAAAAGCTTGCCAAGGACGGTGTCTATACTTCCTTCAAGAAACTGATTGCTGCCATGCAAGGTAATCTCGCTGGAACCTTTAAACTTGGAGCTGATATGACAGCTGATGAAGTGGCCTTAGCAAAGGGACAAACCAGCTATGTGACAGGCACTTTCACTGGTAATCTTATCGGTGCGAGTGATGGGAAGCCGTTTGCGATTTATGACCTTAAGACAGCCTTGTTTGATAATTTGACCAAGGCTACTGTGAAAGATATTGATTTTAAAGCAGTATCGATTAAGAGTCAAGAAGATACAGCCAGCCTAGCAAAAGTGGCTACTAACAGCCAGATTAGTAATGTAGCTGTAGAAGGTCAATTGTCAGGTAGCAAGTCAGTTGCAGGTTTGGTAGCCAAGGCTCAAGATACAGAAATAACCAATAGTTCATTTACAGGTAGCATTCAGGCTAAGCATACGGATGCTTCTCCTTACTATGTGGGAGGTATAGCAGGGCTCTTATCTGGTAATAAGGCTAAGATTGATAAGGTCGCAGTTGATGCAAATATTTCTAGCAATGCTCGCAACAATGACCAATTTGCGGGAGGTATTGTTGGGAAAGTTCAAAGTGGTGCTTTAGTTTCTCACGCGTTAGCAAGTGGAACCATTCTCAACACAACAACTTATCCACGAGTCGGAGGAATAGCTGGTTCTACATGGCAAAATGGCCGTATCCATCATGTCGTTAGCATGGTCAACGCTGGAGATGGTTATGCCATCACAGGAGACCAGTACAGGGGAGCGGACATCAAAGATGCCAGCACTGCTGTTGAGAACAAGAAGGCTGATCTCTATGCGGCCCCAATCACCCAAGACCAGGCCAGAGAAAAGGTTCAGTCTTATGGGATGACAGTGACACTAAACGATACAGGTCAAACACTTAAGGCCAATCAGCACAGTGTGGACTATACTCAGTTAAGTCAAGGCCAAGCTAGTCGAAAAGTTGCTTATCACAATATTGAGAAATTGATGCCTTTCTATAATAAAGAGCTAGTGGTTCACTATGGAAATCAAGTTGATTCTACTGATAAGCTCTATACTACAGAACTGCTAGATGTCGTACCAATGAAGGACAATGACATCATCACAGATATTCAGGCCAATAAAGCAACGATCAATAAACTGATGTTGCATTTTGCTGATAATACAATCAGTTATCTAGATGTCACCTACAAAGAAGATTTCAAAAATACACAAATTGCAGAGTACAGCGTAGCAAGTAAAAACTTTATCTTTACACCAGAAGCCTTTTTATCTGACTATACGAAAGTGACCGATCAGGTCCTAGCAGATTTGCAAGGGGTCGAATATGACTCAGCAGCCATGAGAAGAGTTCTGGGCATTGAGGCAGATGCGTCGCTTGATCCGCTATACTTGGACAAAGAATTCGAAAAAGTTAAGGCTAATATCGGCGAACATCTCCGTAAAGTGCTAGCCATGGACAAGTCTATCAATACGATGGGAGATAGTGTAGCAACCTACATCAGCGAAAAAATCAAAAACAACAAGGAAGCTTTCTTGCTTGGTTTGACTTACCTCAATCGCTGGTACAATATCAACTATGATCACATCAATACCAAGGATCTCAATACCTATAAGTTTGACTTTGATGGCAATAGCACAACTTCAACCTTGGATACCATCATTGCCCTAGGTCAGAGCGGTATGGAAAATCTCAAGGCATCAAATAATATAAGTGCCTATGAAACAACCCTGGCCCCTGCAAAAGGTCGCAAGACAGTGACGGATTTACTAGAGTCTTACAGAAAACTCTTCCTACCAACTAAAACCAATAATGAATGGTTGAAGACGAATACCAAGGCCTATATAGTAGAGAGTAAGTCAGCGATTCCAGAAGTGCGTGCTAAACAAGAGTCAGCTACACCAGATAGTAACTATACACTGGGAGTCTATGATCGTATTACGGCACCAAGTTGGAAATTAAAAAACATGCTCCTACCTTTATTAACATTGCCAGAAGAAGATGTTTATGTGATTTCAAATCTTTCTACCTTGGCCTTTGGTGGCTATGAACGCTACCGTGACCGTGTTAATAATACAGTCTTATCAGGAGAAGAATTGCGTCAGTATGTCCGTGCTAAGGTTGACCAGTCGGCTGAATGGCAACGAGACCACTACGATATCTGGTACCACTTCCTTTCACCAGAATACAAAGAAAAACTCTTCCGTTCAGTCATGGTTTCAGATGGCTTTGGTATGAAAGATAGCAATAGTAATTATTACTGGGCTACCCTGTCTGATAAGGCCATTGATTCTATCTACAACTTCTTTGGACCAACTGGTAAGTGGTATGGGGAAAGTAAGGGAGCTGGAGCCTATGCCAACGGTTCTGAGGTCCACTATGTCAGCGACCGCTTGTTGGATAAATACGGAACATCAGTCTATACTCATGAAATGGTTCATAATTCTGACGGACATATTTACTTTGAAGGAAAAGGTCGTCGTGAAGGATTGGGAGCAGAGTTGTATGCCTTAGGCCTGTTGCAATCTGCTGACAGTCTAGATAAGGATGCTATTGTCTTGAATACTCTCTATAAAGGGGATAAGGATTCATCAACTCGCTTGCATACTTATGACCCGACAAGCCGCTTCACATCAGCCGCAGCCTTGCAAGAGTATGTTCACGGTATGTACGATGTCTTGTATACCTTGGATGCTATGGAAGCCAATGCCATTTTAACTAAGTCTAATGATGTCAAGAAAAAATGGTTTAGAAAAATAGAGAATTTCTACATTGAGGACAAGTACCATAAACAAACTCATGCTGGAAACTCTGTTCGTCCATTGACAGATGCTGAAGTAAGTAAACTAACCAGTCTGGATGCCTTGATTGACAATGATATCATCAACCGTCGGGCTTACCGTGATAAGAGCGACTATACTCGTAATGGCTATCATCTGATCAGCATGTTCTCACCGATTTATGCTGCCCTCAGTAATTCAAAGGGTGCGCCTGGTGACATCATGTTTAGAAAGACAGCCTACGAATTGTTGGCAGAAAAAGGTTATCAAGATGGGTTCTTACCATATGTATCCAACCAATATGCAGAAGAAGCTAAACGAAACGGGGACATTACCTATTCAGATTGGCTTAGGAAAGATGTGGGCCTCATCACTGATAGTCTCGTCTTGAAAAATGTCTTTGCCAACCAATATGGTTCATGGGCTGATTTCAAGAAGGATATGTTTAATAAACGTATTCGCAAGCAAGACCAGTTGAAACCAATCACTATTCAGTATGAACTTGGTGTACCAAACAGCAGCAAGGAGATTACAATTCGTTCAGCTGCTCAAATGCAAGAACTCATCGATCAAGCAGTGGCAAAAGATGTGGCTAACATTGACCGTACGACAAGCCACGCTCCTGCAAGTTGGGTCCACTTATTAAAACAAAAAATCTACAATGCCTACCTACGTAGCACAGATGATTTCAGAGAATCGATTTATAAACAATAAGAAAACTCCCCCAAGCTATCCTGTCTAAACCAGTCCACCTTGCAGATGGTCAGTCTTTGTGATAGAATAGCATAAAGTCCTTTTGAGGGGGAACTTGCTAGGAAATCCCCAAGCATTGTAACGGAAAAACCACCCTCGCTTCTTTGTGAGGGTGGTTTTTCCTTTGTAAGTAGAAAATAAGAGAGAAAGAGTCTACATCATGTCGAGAATTGTCACCATTCATCCAGCCAAGGAAATCCATCGCTATGGTTTTGAGAGTACCCAAGTCTATCGAGCCCGTATAGCACGCCATCTGGGTTTGGAATATGTTCACCTTGTATCGAGTCCTCAGCTTCGTCCTGACTGGAAGAAAGATTTAATCAAGTTAGGATTTTTAGAAAAAGAACTGATATGTGTTCCGCATAGTTTTTCAGATATAGGCCATGCAGACTTATCAGTGAAGCCAGAAAGTTTAACGCTAGCAGATGGAGATCAGGTGGAGCTCAATGAGGATGGTTTTGTGGTCTCTGTTACCCTGGGAGATGGCTCGGGGAGATATTACTATACCAAGGGTCCCTTCTTGTTTGAAGATTTCAAGGAAAAGGAACTGCGTTGGTATCACGAAAATGGAGAATTGGCTCTGGAAGGACGCTTTATCGATCCCTTCAAAGAACCCTCTCCTGTCACTATCTTTTACCCAGAATACATCTACCGCATAGGAGGAGAAATCCGTTCTGAAGAGGACTTACTGGTCAAGTTCTTAGCCAAATGGGCCCAGCAAACCGACCTCTTTATCCGTGACCAACAAATCGTACCCAAACCCAGCCTTTGGCGTTACATGGAAAACACGGATAAAAATTATTATGAAGTCGTCCATGAAAATGTCATGCGAGATTTACGCCTCGCCAATCTGCGCAAGACAAACAAATACCTAGTTGCCAGTGAAGTTTTGACTGATACTTTGGCGAAACAAGGGTATGACACTAAGTTTTTACCACCAATGTTTACAGAAAAAGTAGGTCAGCTAAGAAAAATCGGACCTGTTTTGGACTATTGCTTGGTGGGTCATATGGGAGAAGGCAAGAACGTTGAACTTGTCATTGAAGCTTTTATCGAACTCTACAAACGTGGCTCCAAGGCCCAGATTACCTTTTATGGTGGTACAGAGGAGCGTCTGGAGGAACTTCGTAATCGCTACGATCTGCCACCAACCATTCACTTTAAAGGTATCGTTGACGAAGTACCTTATCATCTCCACCAATGCTATTTGTCTGCAAGTTATACAGAGTTATTTGCTAATGCCTGTATTGAAGCCTTGAGTCAAGGTTTGTTAGCCTTGTTATCTGATGTGGAGATTGCCCATCGTTTCTATGCTGACCAGTCCAATGCCATCAACTTGTTTAAAAGCAAATCAGAGTTGATTCAAAAGATAGAAGAGATGGAAGAGCCTGATTTTTATCTATCGAATGAAAAAAATCTAGCCTTATCCTCTTGCTATTCTCTGGAAAAAGTAGCTCAAATATACAGAGAACTACTAGATAGGAACTTCTAGGATGTTGGGAATTCTAGTCACCCTAGTGCTCTATTTCTGCTTGATTTCCTGGATTGCCTATCGGAAAAAAGGGAGCGAAGAGAACTATTATCAGGTTAAGAAAGCTGTTCCAGTGACAGTTTTGGCCTTCTCAGTCTTTGCGACCTTGCTCAGCCCCATTTCCTTTCTGACTCTGGTGGGGAATGCCTATACAGGCAGGTCCTATCTCTGGTTTGCCTAGTGCGGCATCTTTCTAGCCATTCCACTAGCTCATCGCTATTTTCTTCCCCTCTATCAAAAGGGAAACTATGAGACAGCCTATCATCTTTTAGAGGACAAGTTTCAATCGACTGGCATTCGTTCACTGGCCTCAGGTCTTTTCATCATTTACCAGTTGGGGCGAATAGCAGTGGTGAACTACTTGTTGTCTCAGGCCTTAGCGCCCTTTATCCCTATCAATCAGCTGATCTTGTCAGGTTTACTCCTTCTTTTGACGGTTTATTATCTGGCAAGGGGTGGTCTCTTGGTTGTGCTGTGGACGGACTTTTTTCAGGGTTTGGTCCTGCTAGCTATACTAGCCCTCTTTCTACCAAGAATTGCCCAATCTGGCTTAGTCATGAATAGCAGTCAACAGCTTTCTCGCTTTGCAGAGAAACTGGATGGGCAGACGGTCTTGATCTTAGTTTCAGGAGCAGGCTTTAGTAGCTTATTCTCCTACGTCTCCTCGCAGGATATTGTCCAACGTTTTAATAGCAAAATGGGGCGTCAGAAGATTGGAAAAATTTTATGGCTACAGGGACTTTTGTCCTTTGGGGTTGCCAGTTTACTGTATCTGATTGGCTGCTTAATTCGTCAGGAAAATTTCGCTACCACATCGACCAATCCTGTGCTCATTGCCTATGCTCGGGAAGGTCTGGCACCTTGGTTTGGTAGTTTCATCATGCTGGCTCTCTTGGCAGCAGGCCAATCCACAGTTTCATCCAGTATGAATGCAATCGTGACCTGCTTGAAGTTGGATTTTGCTTGGTCAAAGATTCGTTGGTCGCCAAGCCTCCTATCCTTTGTCTTAGCATGTTTGTCTTGGCTCCTCTGCCTCTTACTCATGAATGCAGAAATCTACTCTATCTATGAGTGGATTAACGGCTTTATGGGCCTGACACTAGGTGTGATAGGTGGTTTGTATCTCTTGGTCTTACTCTTCAAAAAACCGAGTTTACCACTAGCCAAAATCTATTTGGTCTTTAGTCTAGGAGTCTTGGTTCTCTATCATTACAGTGGTTTCTTTGCCAATCCCACTCCTTGGTTAAATAGCATCATCACCACCCTATCTGCTCTTTTTATCTCAATTCTAGGAAGACTATATGAAAGCAAAATCTAAACCCATAGCCGTCATTTTAATCCGTTCGGGTTCACGCGGCTTAGTGGATAAAAATATCAAACCGCTTGCAGGCAAACCCTTGGTTTTCTATACCATAGAAGTCGCTCTAGCCTCCAAGCTATTTAGTGATATCTGGATATCCTCAGACTCACTAGCCTATCTAGAACTCTGTTGTCAAGCCTATCCAGAGATTCGTTGTGTCCACAGACCAAAAGAATTGGCCTTGGCAACAACCTCTAGCTTAGAAACCTTACGCGACTTTTTACAGCCCTTTGAGGAAGAGCAGGTCTTTGTGAATCTACAGGTGACTTCACCTCTTAGAGAGGTAGAGCATCTCATCGAGTCCTATCAACTTTACTGTCAGTCTGGCGCTGACCATTTGATTTCCTGTGTTAAGGCGGACAAGAGTCGTAGTCTTTACTTGCAGTTTGCGGAGTCGTCATTTATCCATCCCCCTCAAGTTTCCAAGCACTATGCTCGGCAGAAAGAGCCTGTCTATTACTATCCCAACGGTAGTATTTGGATTTCTCGCAAGGACCTTTACCTACGAGACGAGACCTTTTACACAGATAAGACAGTAGCCTATGAAATGCCCAAACTCTATTCTTATGATATCGACGATGCCTTGGACTTTGAAGTCGTTGAGACCTTGCTTCACCATCACCACTTAGGAGAATCAAAGAGATGAAACACCTCATCATTGCCACAACGCCCTTGCAGGCTAAAATAGCTCATCATATCAAGGGCCTCTATCCTAATCAGGACTTTGTCAGCCTTTATGTCAGTCCTGTAAAAAATGCTCGTCAGGAGCATTATGCAAAGGATTTTGACCATGTTCATTATCCTCAAACGACAGAGGACTTGGCTCAGATTTGTCAGGAGCTTGTCGGCGACTATGACACCATTTTTTATGCTAGCTTTGACAATAGCTTGATTCTGGACTTGGTTGCTAGTTCGACCTACCAGCACCTCATGAGTTTCGATGATGGCTATGCGGATATTTACCCTTTGGGAATGTATGCCCTCCCTCTTCAACCCAGTCAGGTGGGTTCTCTGGGCTTAACCAGAGATGACTTGATTGAGCGGACGGAAAAGCACTATACCCTCTATCGCAGTAACTACCATGTCGTAGCTAGAGAGAAACTAGTCTATCTGGAGCATTTTTTTAACCTGCCTCAAGCTCCTGTTTCAAATGGCAAGACAGTCAAGGTTCTGCTGGGGCAAAAGTTCTCTGAAGAGGACGATCAGATCTCCATCCGCTTTATCAGTACCTATGCCAAGGCCTTGGCCATTGACCTCTATCTACCCCATCCCAAGGAAACCTTCACTATCCCTGATGTGACCTACTTGGAGACGGAGCTCATCTTTGAAGATGTCCTAGCCCAACTCTTTCAAGAATACGAGTTCGTTCATGTCTATCATTTTACCTCATCAGTCAGCCTGCACTTGAAAGACCTTCCCCATGTGACCATTACAGGCATTTCCCTCCCCTACTATGAGGACCGTCAAAAAGAATTGCGACGCTTGGGTTGTCAGTTTGAAAGGGTTTCACTTGGCTGGTAGCATAAATGTATATTTTAAAATATGTAAATCCATACATCTGTATGGATTTTTTATATATAAATATAGCGAAAAACTATAGTTTGAATGATTAAAAAGCACTCAAATTCCTTGTATAGGAGGTTTTAAAGTGTTAAAATGGAAGAGTGAGGTTTTTGGTTTTATTAATCATTTATTACTATAACAACATTATGAAATCAAGAATCATGCAAAAAATAAAAGTAAAGGATACTAAGAATGTTTATAAATAAAAAAGAAAAATTTTCCATTCGTAAGTTTAAAGACGGCCGTTCAGACTCAGTCAAAATCGGAACAGTAGCTTTGATTGTTGGTACAGCCCTTGCAATGGCAGGACAAACCCAGACTGTAGAAGCAGCTGTAAAAGATAATGGTAATGGAACATCAACAATCTCAAATGATAAGGGGTCAGTAATTGTAGATACAGCTAATATTGAGAACCCAGATGCAGGTAGGCAATTTTCAACTGATCCAACTGCAGAGGGAACAAATACAATTACTAAAACTGGAAAAGTAGACTACAAATATGTAACTGCTGAGGGTAATACTGTATTAGAAGAAAACAAAAACCAAAACTCTGGTGCTGATAAAACTATCGAAACACCATACGATGTATACGGTAAATCAGGAGAAGTTTTCAAAGGAACTACAGGTGGTGATGCAGAAGCTAGCGACCTAAACGACGCTAAAGAAAATGGTAAGAAAGAAACAATCGAAAAAGATGGGAAGACTTACCACCTAATCGGAGAACCTAAGGTTGAAACTACTGGAAACGGTGGAGGAGTGTACTCTGACACAACTCTAGGTGATGTAACTGCGAAATTGACTCCAGAAGGGTTAAGTAACGCAGAAGGTAAAATCACTTATGATACTGTAAAACCTGGTGGAAAAGCTTGGATTGTTGAACAAACAGGAAAAGGAACATATGGTAAATATGTACAAGCTGATTCAGGTGCGATCACTTCTGATGCTAAGATGATAGAAGCTTTCAAAGCTGGAGAAGCAACAGCAAAAAACTTCACTTCAGCTAACGTAACAGCTGATGGTGGAATCAAAGAAGGTGATTATGTTTTCGTCCTTGAGAAAAATACCTATGTAACAGCTAAAACTGAGAGTTTCTCTTTAACAGCACAGATACAATTGTCATCTAGTGATAATGTAGCAGATGATAAAGATGGAACTGGGGCTACTTTAAATAGAACATATGCAATGGTACAAAACTTTAAAGCGGCTCCAGATACTTTAACAGGAGAAGCAAACAAAACTCTTGTAAAAAACTATCTTGCATATCTTCAAGAAAAAGGATTTGAAGATAACCTCCTTAATTTCAAACGATATATTACTTTAGGAATGGCGGCAAAAACTGGTGGTCCTCTGGAGATTAGTGCTGATAAGGGAGATCAAGTTGATGATAAAGGAAGACCTACAAGTGATATAACAGCTGATATAGCAAGCGTTACTGATCAAGAAACAAGTACTTTAGAAGATAGTAGTGATTTTCTTCTTAAATTTTCTGATCCTTCGCCGGAAGTTGAAGAGTATTCTTACCGTGACGAAATCACTCCTCTTCGTGCATACCGTTTAGCAAGTGGTACTACAACAATCACTTACACTTATGCAGAAGAAAAAACTCGTGAAATCGAGAAAAAAGGTTCTGTAGTCGTTAACTACCAAACAGAAGACGGAACAGAATTAAAAGCTCCTTACACTGATACTCCTGAAACAGTAGCTGAAGTAGTAACTGAGAAATACTATGTTGATGCTGATGGAAATGATGTAATTGTAAGTAGTACTACAGCTTCTAAAAACGTACCTTACAACACTAAAGAAAATGAAACTGAAAAACCTCAAAAACTTACAGATGCACAAGGAAATGTTTACTACCTAAACGAAGCAAACACAATGACATCTGTAAATGGTACAGAAACTACATCACCAGCTGAAACAGGAACAGTAGTAGAAGGTGTTACAAAAGTAACTTACATCTATGAAAAAGCTGGATCAGTAATCGTTAACTACAAAACAGAAGATGGAACTCCACTTGCAGGAACAGTAGTAGACGAAGATGGAGCTGGTAAAACTGTAGAATCAGGTGCAAAAGACATTGATAATGGTAAACCAGGTACAGCTTATAACACTGCAGACAATGGAATGAAACCAACTCGTATTAAAACTGCAGAAGGCAAAGTATACGAATTAGTTCCAGACTTAACTGAAGGTGAAGAAACAGGTGAGGTTGAATCAGGAACAACTAAAGAAGTAACCTACGTTTACAAAGAAGTTAAAGGTAATGTTGTCGTTAAGTATGAAGATACTGAAGGTAACACACTTGCTGATGACGAAAAAGATGAAACAGATGCTTCTCTAAATGTTAAATACGATACAGCTGACCACAAAAAAGAATCTATCGAGAAAGATGGTGTTAAATATTACTTAACAGCTAAAGAACTGAAAGATGGTTCTAAACCAGCTACTGGAGACGTAGTAGAAGGAACAACTACAGTAACTTACGTTTACGAAAAAGCTGGATCAGTAATCGTTAACTACCAAACAGAAGACGGAACTCCATTAACAGGTACTGCAGATGGTGCAAATGTAGCTTCAGGTGCTAAAGACACTACAGACGCTAAAGCAGGAACTGACTACAACACTGCAGACAACGGAATGAAACCAAACCGTATTACAACTGCAGAAGGTAAAGTATACGAATTAGTACCAACAGCAACTAAAGGTGATGAAACTGGTAAAGTTGTTGCAGGTGAAACGAAAGAAGTAACCTACGTTTATAAAGAAGTAAAAGGTAATGTTGTCGTTAAGTATGAAGATACTGAAGGTAACGTAATCGCAGAAGACGAAAAAGACGAAACAGATGCTTCTCTAAACGTTAAATACGACACAGCAGACCACAAAAAAGCTGAAATCACCAAAGACGGTGTTAAATACTACCTAACAGCTAAAGAATTGAAAGATGATTCTAAACCAGCCACTGGAGACGTAGTAGAAGGAACAACTACAGTAACTTATGTTTATGAAAAAGCTGGACAAGTAGTCGTTAACTATCAAACAGAAGATGGAACTCCATTAGTAGGTGTTGACCCAGCTGGTGCAAATGTAGCTTCAGGTGCTAAAGACACTGTAGATGGAAAACCAGGATCAGATTATGATACTTCTGACAACGGAATGAAACCAGCTCGTATCACAACTGCAGAAGGCAAAGTATACGAATTAGTACCAACAGCAACTAAAGGTGAAGAAACTGGTAAAGTTGTTGCTGGAGAAACTAAAGAAGTAACATACGTTTATAAAGAAGTAACTGGTGATGTAGTAGTTCACTATGTTGACACAGAAGGTAACAAAATCGCAGCTGATAAAGACGACCTTAAAGGTGCATCTCTAAGCGAAAAATATGATACTGCTGTTGATAACAAACCAGAAAAAATCACTGCAGAAGACGGAACTGTATACTACATTACAAAAGCTGGTCTTAAAGATGATTCTAAACCAGAAACTGGAAACGTAGTTGAAGGTAAAACTGATGTAACTTACGTTTATGAAAAAGCTGGATCAGTAATCGTTAATTACCAAACAGAAGACGGAACTCCATTAGTAGGAACTGCAGACGGTAAAGATATTGCTTCAGGTGCTAAAGATACTGACAATGGAAAACCAGGTTCTGAATACAACACTGCAGATAACGGAATGAAACCAACTCGTATCACAACTGCAGAAGGAAAAGTATACGAACTAGTCCCAGCATCAACTAAAGGTGATGAAACAGGTACTGTAGAATCAGGTCAAACGAAAGAAGTAACCTACGTTTATAAAGAAGTTAAAGGGAATGTAGTAGTTCACTATACAGATGAGGCAGGAAACAAAATTGCTGAAGATGCTAAAGATACAACAGATGGATCAATTAGCACACCATATGACACTTCTGATAACGGCATGAAACCAGAACGTATTACGACTCCAGAAGGCAAAGTTTACCAATTAGTACCAACAGCAACTCAAGGTGCTGAAACTGGTAAGGTTACTGAAGGAACTACAGAAGTAACCTACGTTTATAAAGAAGTAACTGGTGATGTAGTCGTTCACTATGTTGACACAGAAGGTAACGTAATTGCTGAAGATAAAGAAGATACGAAAGGTGCTTCTCTAAACTCTAAATACGATACAACTGACAACAAACCAGAGAAAATCGAAAAAGACGGAACTGTTTACTACTTAACAGAAAAAGCTCTTAAAGATGACTCTAAACCAGAAAACGGAGACGTAGTAGAAGGTAAAACTGAAGTAACTTACGTTTACGAAAAAGCTGGACAAGTAGTCGTTCATTACACTGACGAAAAAGGTAACACTATTCAAGAAGATGCTGTTGATACAAAAGACGGTAAACCAAACTCAGACTACAACACTGCTGATAACGGAATGAAACCAAACCGTATCACTACTCCAGAAGGTAAAGTATACGAATTAATCCCTCAGTCAACTAAAGGTGATGAAACAGGTAAAGTTAAAGCTGGAGAAACGACAGAAGTAACTTACGTCTACAAAGAAATCACTGGTAATGTCGTCGTTCACTACGTTGATACAGAAGGAAACACACTTGCTGAAGATACGAAAGATGTAGAAAATGGATCACTAAGTGAGAAATATGACACAACTGACAACAAACCAGCTAAACTTGAAAAAGATGGACAAGTTTACTACTTGACAGCTAAAGAATTGAAAGACGGTTCTAAGCCAGAAAACGGTGCTGTTGTAGAAGGAACTACAGAAATCACTTATGTATACGAAAAAGCAGGAAACGTTCTTGTTCATTACGTAGACGAAGCTGGAAACACTCTTCAAGCAGATGCTGTTGATACAAAAGATGGTCAACCAGGAGCTAAATATGATACTTCTGATAACGATATGAAACCAACTCGTATCACTACTCCAGAAGGAAAAGTATATGAACTCGTACCAGCATCAACTAAAGGTAACGAAACTGGAGATGTTGAAGCAGGTAAAACTACAGAAGTGACTTATGTCTACAAAGAAGTAAAAGGAAACGTCGTCGTTCACTATGTAGACGAAGCTGGAAACACAATCGCAGAAGACATTAAAGATACGACTGATGGATCTGTAAGCTCAGCATATGACACAAGTGACAACAAACCAGCTACAATCACTACAAAAGATGGTAAAGTATATGTACTTGTACCAACTTCAACTAAGGGTGAAGAGTCTGGTAAAGTAACAGAAGGAACAACAGAAGTTACTTACGTTTATAAAGAAGTAACTGGAGATGTAGTAGTTCACTACGTTGACACAGAAGGCAACGTGATTGCTGAAGATAAAGAAGATACTAAAGGTGCTTCTCTAAACGCTAAATACGATACAACTGACAATAAACCAGCAACAATCGAAAAAGATGGTGTTAAATATTACTTAACAGAAAAAGCTGTTAAAGACGATTCTAAACCTGAAACAGGAGATGTAGTAGAAGGTAAAACTGAAGTAACTTACGTTTACGAAAAAGCAGGACAAGTAGTAGTTCACTATGTAGACGAAGCTGGAAACACAATCCAAACTGACGCTGTTGATACCAAAGACGGTAAACCAGGAGCTGCTTACAACACTACTGATAATGATATGAAACCAACTCGTATTACAACTGCAGAAGGAAGAGTATACGAATTAGTACCAGCATCAACTAAAGGTAACGAAAACGGAAGTGTTGAAGCAGGTAAAACAACAGAAGTAACATATGTGTACAAAGAAATTAAAGGAAACGTAGTCGTTCATTATGTAGACGAAGCGGGTAACACAATCGCAGAAGACGTTAAAGATACTACAGACGGATCAGTAAGCTCAGCATATGACACAACTGACAACAAACCAGCTACAATCACTACGAAAGATGGAAAACTATACGTATTAGTACCAACTTCAACTAAAGGTGATGAAAATGGTAAAGTAACAGAAGGAACAACAGAAGTAACTTACGTTTATAAAGAAGTCAAAGAAGGTACTACAAATGGAGGCTCACTCACTCCATCTCAACCAGGTTCTCCATCAACACCTTCAACAAACCCAACAAGTCCGGTGAAACCGACAGACCCAAGTCAACCAACAACACCGGCTAACCCAGCAACCCCAGCTGCCCCAGCTAACCCAGCAACACCGGTTGCTCCGGCTAATCCAACTAACCCAACAACACCGGCTAACCCAGCAACTCCAACGATGCCATCAGCACCAGTAAATGGTAAAGCACCACAAGCTCCAGTAGCTCCATCAGAAGCTAAAGGACAAGCTGAACTTCCTAATACTGGTACAGAAGACCATGCTAGCCTAGCAGCACTTGGACTTTTAGGTGTCTTGAGCGGATTTGGGCTTGTTGCTCGTAAGAAAAAAGAAGACTAAATTTAATTAGATTTTCTGATAAGAATAAGGAGTAGGATATCATATCCGCTCCTTTTTCTATGTAAATATGAGGTAATTTTTAATCTTTTTTGAAAGTTGTTAATCATATTTCTGAAGCTATTAATTATCTTTGCTTTTTTATATATTAACATCGATTAAAATATCGAATTGCTTGACATAGTGAATAGATAGAGTTATTATATATATTATACAATAGGTGAAGTCAGGGATTTTCTTAGTATCTATTTAAGGATTTTACTGACTTTTCTTGATGTAAATAAAAATATAAGAAAAGGAGTAGTAATGTACTCACGAATAAAAAAATATCATGGACAAAAGGTTCAACGATTTTCAATCCGAAAGTATAGTTTCGGTGCAGCATCGGTAGCGATTGCTGCGCTTATGATATTTGGAGGTGGAGCAACTGCAAAAGCTGACACTATTCAAGGAAACGATGCAAGAACGAGCTCAAATTTGTCTAATCAACAGTCATCGCCATCTCAAGAAAACCTAAATCACGAAGAGAATGTTGCGAGCCCTGATGCTAAGGGAAAAGAAATTCCTTCTAAAGATCCAGTTTCTAAACCAGTAGTAACTTCAGCTGAAGCTTTAGTTAATGAAGATAGGGTAGCACCAGAAAATATTGCAAAGGTAGACTTCAGTAAGTTATCAGAAGCGATTTCACGTATTCAATCAGCTATCGATAAAGTTGAAATTAGTAATAAAACATCAAAAACTATTGAGGATGCAAAGGCAGCACTATTAGAAGCTCAAGCTTTATCAGCAAATGATAAAGCAACTCAGGCAGAGGTAGATAAAACTGTTGCAAGATTAGGAGAAAAGGCTTTTGTAATTGAGAGCATGCCAAAAGTGTCTCCTGCTGTAGAAGATAAATCAGAAACAGAAGCTAAAGTAGAAAAAACAAATAAAAACCAAGATCCACGAAACGGAAAAGCAATTCCTGGTAAAGGGGAAAGTGGGTTTAGAGCGACTCCTACTGGTGTAGGGGAACAAGCAGCGGAAGGTCCTACAAGTAATAATAAGAGGGGGGTAGGAGCTAACCCAGTAGATAACGTTATTTCAAGTTTGAAAAATCAATTTGGGGATATTGATTTCAATACCCCAGATGTTGAAACAAAATCCGCAACTGTTGAAAATCAATATTCAAGAAATAATGCTAGTAGTCCAAATCCAGCCCCAGTGAAGTTAGGGAAAATTACTTACAATTGGAAAGAAAAACGAATAGAAAATGAAATTGATGGTTGGAAGATAGAAGGGACAAATAATTATGTAACAGCTATCAAACCTGAAGCTCCAACAGAAGTTGCGGCTGATAGACCTGCTGGATTTGAACCAAAACCATCTAAAGTTTACGATAATAATGGAAGTATTGATAGACAGTATAACGATACTCCTACTCCAGACAATCCTTTAGCGCCTAATAAAGCTAATCAAAACTATGCAAATGGTGTCAACTACTCAAGTGTACCTGGTATTCCTTTAAATAATGCAGAACATTCTGCTGTCGGTAAAGGCTATTATATTCAGTTAAATAAAAAAGGTACACAAATTTCGAAAGAATTTAATGTCAATCCGAATTCTAGATTATATCTTAGTGCATTAACGGGTGGTGCATATGGGAATATGGGTACTGCTGGTACTGGTGAAAAAGTAGAAATTACCGTTACAGATGCAGACACAGGTGAAGTTTTAACAACACTGAAAGATGCGAATAATAATAGTGAAACAACACACGTTTCAACTCCGTATGGTGATGGAGGGAATGGTAATGGTTTCGGATTCTGGAGAACGATTATTAATACTCCAAATACGACTAAAAAAATTAAAATAACAATTAAGGCACTAGAGGATGGACCAGCATTTAAAAAGACCTATCCAGTAAATGGTAAAACAGAAATTGAAGATGGATATTTTGTAGGTGGGGTCAACTTAGCTGTTGGTGCTGCATTAGAAATGACAACAGATGTTGTTCGTAATAATGCTACATCCTCTTATGGAGAAGACACTCTCTATAAAGACAAAGAATCCGGTCAATTAAGAGTTACTGTGAAAAACGTTGGTGGGTTACCAACGTACGGTGCTTATGAATACACAATTAAAATTCCTGAAGGTGTCGAATTAAAAGATTCTCTAAAAAAAGCAAATGAATGGAATTGGCCTGGTCCTTTCCAAGTCGTATCGTATGATGAAGCTACAAGAACGCTTAGATTGAAATTCAATGCAGGGGATTCAGATCCAGCAAAGAATGGGACAAGAACATTCGGTATTGATTTCACAACGGCAAAAAATTTCAAAGGGACAGCTACTTTTAAGGTAACTGCAGAAATTAAAGAAGGATTTACAGATTTACAAGGCAACAGAGTATTAGAAAATACAGGTGTTGTAAATCCAAATAGTCCATATAGAAATACATTTAATGCACTAGGAAATACAGACAATCCAGATTACTACTACAACAAAACAATTTACATTGATACGATTAAACCAGTAACTCCTACTGTGGAACCAGTTCATACTGATAGCATTAATGGAGAAAAAACTGATAAAAATCAACCAACAGAATTATTAATTTCTGTCCCAACAGAAAAAGATACTAATTTAACAGATGTACCTAGAGAAAAACAAGATATCGCTGACAATGATAGAAACAATGGAACGGACCGTGATGCTGATACTGAGGTAGACAATATTAAAGAAGCTATTGGTGGAGTAACTTCAATGAAAGTTACGTTACCAAATAGTAAAACCCCAATTACTTTAAATAAAAAAGAAGATGGTTGGTATATTGGTGAAACAAAAGTTGAAGTACGCGATGGTAAATTAGTTGTACCAGTTCCAAAAGGGACAGATTTGACAGAAGCGAATGAGACAACAAATCCTGACAAACGTATCAAAGTTACTGTGCTTGATAAAGCAGGTAACGAATCAGATCCAGCTTATGCTAATGTTCTAAACGAAGCTCCAACAGTAGCAGTTGAGAAAAAAGATTTATATGTTTATAAAACAAAAGAAGCTGACAAATGGAATAATAATAAAGTTCTAGAAAAAGCGAAACCATCTGCAACTGACTTAGAAGATGATCGTGATGGTGTTGATTCTACTAAACCAACAATCGCAGTAAGTGATGCAGGTAATCTAGATACAACTAAAGTTGGAGATTACACTGTAAAAGTTCAATCAACTGATAGTGAAGGTAAGAAATCAACAGAAACAAATGTCACTGTTCATGTCTTAGACTTAATTAAAGTAGACCCTACAGTAACAACTGATCCAACAAATCCAAGCACAACAGCTCCAGTATCTCCAAAAACAGCAGATACACCTGTAAAAGAAGGAGATGAAAATCTTGGTAAATATCCAGCAGGAGTTACTCGTGAGGACTTAGTTAAAGAAGTTACACGTACAATTAAGTATCTAAAAGAAGAAGATGCAAACAAAGATAATGCTACTCCTTTATATGCTGAAAAGGTGCAAAAAGTAACTTACAAACGTACAGCAACAGTTAATCCTGAAACAAAAGAAGTAACTTACTCTGATTGGGAAGTTTACAATGAAGCGGATAAACTAACTGATGCTAAAGCAGATGGTACTAATGGTAAGTATAACTCAGTTGAATCTCCAGTTATTAATAATTATTTATTAGTGGATAATGCGGATAAACTTGTTCCAGAAAAAGATGCTCCTAAGCCAGCACAAAATGGAACAGCAACTTCTGAAGTGAAGAAAGTTCTTTATAAAGAAATTGGTTCATTTGTACCTGAGTACCCAGCAGGAAAGAAACCACAAGGAGCACCAGATAAGATTTCTTATCCAAATAACCCGACTGATCCAACGGTTCCAGGTGATTTTAGCACGATAACAATTCCATATATCCCAGGTTATACTCCAGTATATAATGGACAAGAATTAACACCGAAAAATCCAAATGATCCAACTCAAGGCTATAAAGTTCCAGATGGATTTACACCAACGGATAAATTTGGGGAATCACCAATTACATATACACCTTCTACTCAAACAGCTAAAGTAGTGATTGAGAAGAAAGTCGATGGAGCCGCAAATGAAGTGGTTTCTAGCTTTGATTTAACAGGTAAATCTGGTTCAGAATTACCAGCAAGTACAGATGTTGACAACAAAATCAAAGAACTTAAGAACCAAGGTTATGAAGTAGAAAGTGATGAATACCATATTCAAGATAATCATCATCCAATTTTTGATGACAAGGAAGATATCAATGCACAAGATGGTACACCAGCACCTTCTCAAACATTCAAAATTGTGGTTAAACCTAGAATCATTGAAGTTCCTTCATCAACACCACATGAAAAAGATAGTCCAGTAGATCCAAATGGGGATACCCCAGAACTTAAATGGCCTGAGGGATTAGCTGAATCTGACTTGAATACAACAGCTAAACGTGTGATTTCATATGTGAAGAAAGATTCAGATACATCGGCTGAAGAAAAAGTTAAGGATGATACTGTTCAAACGGTGCCATTCACAAGAAAAGCGACCGTTAATCTTGTCACAAAAGAAGTAAGCTATACTGATTGGGAAAGTCCAAATAAAACATGGGATAAAGTTGGAGTAGACGTTCTACCAGGATATATTGCTGATAAAAAAGAAATTCCAGCTAAAGAAGCAGCAACCCCTGCAAAAGATACAAAAGTAATCCCTGATGAAACGGATAAAGTTACTTATACGAAGATTGGAAGCTGGATTCCTGTTGATCCAACCACTGGTAAGGATGGAGATCCGATTCCATTCCCTAACGATCCAAATGATCCAACCAAGACTGGTGAAGTTACACAAATTATTCCTCATAAAGATGGATATACTCCAAAAGATGGAAATGGAACACCATTAGAACCGGTAAATCCTGCTAAACCAGAAGAAGGATATAAACCACCAAAAATTACGGATCCAAAAGCAAATATCAAGATTACCTATGATAAAGACGATCAAAAAGCAAAAGTTAAATTTGTTTCTGTAGATGATAAAGGTGTTGAAACACCATTAGATACGAAATATAATATTGATGATCTTGCTGGTAAATCAGGAGATAAAATTCCAGAAGAAAAAGTTCAAGCACGTGTTGATGTTTTGAAATCTATGGGATATGATGTTGTAGATAATCCATTTGATCAGGATCCAACGTTTGATACTAAGAAAGAAATAGATCAAGAGTTTACAATTAAAGTTAAACCACAAGTTTCAACTGCAAAACCTGTTTATGTAGTAGAAGGAGATAAACCATCTTCAGAAAAATTAAAAGATGCTGTTACTACTAAAGGAAATGAGAAAACAGTAGATGAAACTAAACTTCCTGATACAACTGATAAAGTTGGGGATGACACATTAACAGCTCCTGTGACAGTGACATACGGTTCAGGGGATAATAAACGTGAAGAAACTGTTAATGTACCGATTAAAGTTGTTGCAGGCTATCCTCAAATTGTTCCAGTAAGTGCAGACAAGAAACAACCGTCTCCAGAAGATAATATTGACACAGCAGACTATCCAGATGATGCTACATATGAGTACAAAGAAGAAGTTGATACAACAACACCTGGAGATAAAAAAGTAACTGTAGTGGTTAAACAGGGGGATAAAGTACTTGTAGAAGTACCTGCAACTGTTCGTGTAGTTGATAGCACTCCACAATTTGTTGTAGCTGATAAATCCAAACCACAACCAGATGCTAAATCAAGTATCACTCCAGAAGAATATCCAGAGGGAACAACCTTTGAGTATAAAGAACCGGTTGATACAACAACAGCGGGTGAAAAAGATGTAGTCGTTGTAGCGAAATTAGATGGAGATACTTTAGTAGAAGTACCAGCTAAAGTAGTGGTAGTAAGCCCTGAGACACAATATGTATTTGAAGACCCTGCCAAACCACAACCAGATGCAAGTGAAAGTATTAACCCTGAGCAATATCCAGAAGGAACAACCTTTGAGTATAAAGAACCAGTTGATACAACAACACCTGGAGACAAGAAGGTAACAGTAGTTGCTAAGAATGGTGAAGACAAACTTGTAGAAGTACCTGCAGTTGTGAAAGTATTACCATTAGTGAAACCAGAAGGTTTAACAGTTCTTAAAGGTAGCGAAAATTTAGAAGATGCAGTTAAAGCTAAAGCTGAAGAAGTAGTTGCAGCATTACCAAAAGATAAACTTCCTGAAGGTGTGACAGTAAAAGTTAAAGAAGTTAAATCAGGAACTACACCAACAACAGCTGAAGTGACTGAAACAGGTAAACCAAAACCTGCAACAGTTGTTATTGAATATACTGATGAAAAAGGAAACGTTATTGGTACTAAAGAAGTAGAAGTACCTGTAACAGTAGTTGGATCAACAACTAAACGAGTAGTCGTGTTTGAAGGTGATAAACCAACGAAAGCTGAAGATGCCGTAACACCAGGACAAGGCGGGACAGTTGGTAAACCAACAACATTACCAGAAACAACTGGAAAAGCAGGAACTACAGATGTAACAGTCGAAGTTCCAGTAACTTACGAAGGAATTAAAGATCCAGAACAAGTGAAAGTTCCAGTGACAGTATTGCCAGTTGCTAAAGGTGAAGTAACAGTACCAAAAGGTGAAACTACAGATAAAGTTAAAGAAGTAGCTAAAGCTAAAGCGGAAGAAGTAGCAAACTCAGCAGATTTCAAAGCTAAATTACCAGATGGTGCCAAAGATGTAGAAGTTGGAGCGATTACAGAAGAAGTGCTTGCAGCCATTACATCGGAAGCAGGAACAAACAAAGGAATTGTAAAAGTCCCAGTAACCTATACAGTAGATGGCGTTAAGTATACAAAAGATGCAGAAATTACTGTAAGTGTAGTTGGTTCAAATGCTGGTCAAGTATACGTTGTTGAAGGCGACAAACCTGAAATAGCTAAAGTAAAAGATGCAGTAACACCAGGACAAGGTGGAACAGTACAAGATCCAACAGAAGCTGATTTACCAGATACAAAGGATAAAGTTGGAGCAACCGATGTAACAGTACCAACTAAAGTTAAGTATGCAAATGGTGAAGAGACAGTAAAAGTCCCAGTGACAGTATTACCAAAAGTAACCCCAGAAGGTGTAACAGTTCTTAAAGATAGTGATAAGCAAGAACTAGAAAAAGCTATTAAAGAACAGGCTGAAAAAGCAGCTAATAACGTGAAGGGGCTTCCATCAGGAGTTACTGTAACAGTTACAGAGGTTAAAACAGGAACAGTACCACCTACAGCAACAGTTGGTGTACAAATCCCAGCGACAGTAGTGGTAGAGTATGTGAAAGATGGTAAAGTAGTTGCGACTAAAGAGGTACCTGTACCTGTTAACGTAGTAGAAGTCGTTCCAGTCTCAATAGAGACACCAGTCACATCTACCCCATTAACACCAGAGGATTACACTAAAGGCATCAAGATTCCAGAAGGTGGTAAGGTCACAAATGTTGAAAACATTCCAGACTTAACAACTCCAGGTAAGAAGGATCCGGTTAAAGTAACGGTTGAATTACCAAATGGAAAAGTGATTACAGTAGAAGTCCCAGTAACAGTAACACCTGTTAAGGAAATTGAAACTCCAGTAACTAAGACCCCATTAACACCAGAGGACTACACTAAAGGCATCAAGATTCCAGAAGGTGGTAAGGTCACAAATGTTGAAAACATTCCAGACTTGACAACACCAGGTAAGAAGGATCCAGTTAAGGTTACAGTAGAGTTACCAAATGGAAAAGTGATTACAGTAGAAGTCCCAGTAACTGTAACACCTGTTAAGGAAATTGAAACTCCAGTTACGAAAACTCCATTAACGCCAGAGGATTACACAAAAGGAATTAAGATTCCAGAAGGTGGCAAGGTCACAAATGTTGAGAATATTCCAGACTTGACAACACCAGGTAAGAAAGATCCAGTTCAGGTAACTGTAGAATTACCAAATGGAAAAGTGATTACAGTAGAAGTTCCGGTTAATGTAACACCTGTTAAGGAAATTGAAACTCCAGTTACGAATACTCCGTTAACGCCAGAGGATTACACTAAAGGTATCACCATTCCAGAAGGTGGTAAGGTCACAAATGTTGAGAATATTCCAGACTTGACAACACCAGGTAAGAAGGATCCAGTTAAAGTAACGGTTGAATTACCAAATGGAAAAGTGATTACAGTAGAAGTCCCAGTAACTGTAACACCTGTTAAGGAAATTGAAACTCCAGTAACTAAGACCCCATTAACCCCAGAGGACTACACTAAAGGCATCACCATTCCAGAAGGTGGTAAGGTCACAAATGTTGAAAACATTCCAGACTTGACAACACCAGGTAAGAAGGATCCAGTTAAGGTTACAGTAGAGTTACCAAATGGAAAAGTGATTACAGTAGAAGTCCCAGTTAATGTAACACCTGTTAAAGAGATCGAGACACCAGTCACATCTACCCCATTAACCCCAGAGGATTACACAAAAGGCATCAAGATTCCAGAAGGTGGTAAAATCACAAATGTTGAAAACATTCCAGACTTAACAACGCCAGGTAAGAAGGATCCAGTTAAAGTCACGGTTGAATTACCAAATGGAAAAGTGATTACAGTAGAAGTTCCAGTTAATGTAACACCTGTTAAAGAGATTGAGACACCAGTCACCTCTACCCCATTAACGCCAGAGGATTACACAAAAGGAATTAAGATTCCAGAAGGTGGCAAGGTCACAAATGTTGAAAACATTCCAGACTTGACAACTCCAGGTAAGAAGGATCCAGTTAAGGTAACGGTTGAATTACCAAATGGAAAAGTGATTACAGTAGAAGTTCCGGTTAATGTAACACCTGTTAAGGAAATTGAAACTCCAGTTACGAAAACTCCATTAACACCAGAGGATTACACTAAAGGAATTAAGATTCCAGAAGGTGGCAAGGTAACGAATGTTGAAAATATTCCAGACTTGACAACACCAGGTAAGAAAGATCCAGTTAAGGTAACGGTTGAATTACCAAGTGGCAAAGTGATTACAGTAGAAGTCCCAGTTAATGTAACACCTGTTAAAGAGATTGAGACACCAGTCACATCTACCCCATTAACCCCAGAGGATTACACAAAAGGTATCACCATTCCAGAAGGTGGTAAGGTCACAAATGTTGAAAATATTCCAGACTTGACAACGCCAGGTAAGAAAGATCCAGTTAAAGTAACGGTAGAATTACCAAATGGAAAAGTGATTACAGTAGAAGTTCCGGTTAATGTAACACCTGTTAAGGAAATTGAAACACCAGTAACTAAGACCCCATTAACCCCAGAGGATTACACTAAAGGAATTAAGATTCCAGAAGGTGGTAAGGTTACTAAGGTTGAAAATATTCCAGACTTGACAACGCCAGGTAAGAAAGATCCAGTTAAAGTAACGGTAGAATTACCAAGTGGCAAAGTTATTGTAGTAGAAGTCCCAGTAACTGTTACTCCGGTTAAGGGAATTGAAACACCAGTTACGAATACACCGTTAACGCCAGAGGATTACACAAAAGGTATCACCATTCCAGAAGGTGGTAAGGTTACTAAGGTTGAAAATATTCCAGACTTGACAACGCCAGGCAAGAAAGATCCAGTTAAGGTAACGGTTGAATTACCAAGTGGCAAAGTTATTGTAGTAGAAGTCCCAGTAACAGTCACTCCAAAAGCGACTCCAGCTCCAAGAGAAACAGTTAAAACTACCCCAATCGTAGTAGAGGTTGGAACTCCAATTGGCAAAGATGATGTTAAGAAACATGTTGAGTTACCAAAAGGTGCTGAAATCGTAGAAGTTGGAGAAATCCCAGCAACTGATACGGCAGGACAAAAACCAAGTGTTAAAGTAAAAGTAAAACTACCATCAGGAGAAATCGTAGAGGTAGAAGTCCCAGTAACAGTCATACCTAAGCATGTTGAACCATCAACTTCAAACCAACCAGCTTCTCAACCATCAACACCTAAAAATGTTGAAGTTAAAAAAGAATTGCCTAACACAGGTACAGAAGCCAACTCTAGCCTAGCAGCACTTGGACTTTTAGGTGTCTTGAGTGGATTTGGACTTGTTGCTCGCAAGAAAAAAGAAGACTAATTCTAATTAGATTTTCTGATAAGAATAAGGAGTAGGATATCATATCCACTCCTTTTCTTTTTGGAATAGAGATGAGAGTTATCGTAGCGTTGGTTAAAAATTTTAGGTGGCTTTATTGTCAATTCTCTGTAAATTTTCTCGTTCTAATCCCATATAGACAAGATGACAGAATTATCATCTATAAGTTGTCTGGCTTGACTTTCTTGATGGAAATTATATAATAGTTGTAATTATTTAGGTTACAATGAAAGAGAGAAATATTTATGACCTATGAATACAAGAGCTACATTTATTTGGCAGAGGTAGTTTTAAATGTAAAGGATTTGGCAAGTCAAACTGCCTTTTATCAGCAAGTGCTTGGTTTAGAAATCTTATCTCAGACTGAGACAGAGGTCATTCTAGGCCTTGGTGGAAAAGCCTTGGTTCAGCTGATTCAAGCACGAGAGAGTGGTGAAGTAAGGGAACATTATGGCCTTTACCATCTGGCGATTCTCTTGTCGACACGCAAGGATTTGGCGGATGTCTTGAAACACCTGACAGATTTACAGATTCCTCTTGTCGGCGGTGCAGACCACGGTTACAGTGAGGCCCTTTACTTGGAAGATTTGGAGGGAAATGGCATTGAACTCTATCGAGATAAGCCAGTTTCCACATGGGATATTCGAGAAGATGGACGCATTATTGGAGTGACGGAGGCTCTTGCGGCGCAGGACATTTATGAGTTGGGGGAAAGAGTAGAGCCCTTTATTCTAGCAGAAGGCACGAGAATGGGGCATATTCATCTTTCCGTCAAGGATAGTCGAAAGTCCAGCCAGTTTTATCAAAAGGTGTTAGGTTTAGAAGATAAATTCAGTGTGCCTAGCGCTAGTTGGATTGCGGCTGGGGACTATCATCATCATTTGGCAGTCAACGAATGGGGAGGAAAAGGTCTGGCTCCGCGTAAGCAAGGCTTGCCAGGTTTGGACTACTATGTCATTGAAGTTGCTAATAAGGAGGAACTGTTAACTATTGCTCAACGAGCACAAGAAGTTGATGCACCAATCAAGTGGCTGACATCTAGCCAGCTGGAAATCACAGACCCAGACGGAATTGTGACTCGTATTCGTTTAGACAGGATGTGATGACAATCAGAGGATCAATTGCAGAAAGTGCTCCCTATTCTAGTAAGATACGTAGAAATTTTGATATGATAGTAGGGAACAAGGAGAAGAAAACAGTGACCAGTGAATACCAGAAAATGATAGCAGGAGAGGTTTACCGTCCATCGGATCCAGAATTGCGAGCCTTGGCTCAGGCTTCTCGCCAAAAACAGTCTGCTTTTAACAAGGAAGAAGATCCCTTGAAGGGAGTCGAAATCATCAAGGATTGGTTTGGGTCAACCGGGCAAAATCTTTATGTCAATCCACGCCTGGTGGTCGATTATGGGGTCAATATCCATCTAGGGGAAAACTTTTATTCTAATTGGAACTTGACCATGCTGGATGTTTGTCCGATTCGCATCGGGGACAATGCTATGATTGGTCCCAACTGTCAGTTCTTGACTCCCCTCCATCCATTGGACCCGCAGGAACGTAATTCAGGTGTGGAATACGGCAAGCCTATTACTATCGGAGATAATTTCTGGGCTGGAGGAGGTGTCATTGTCCTTCCTGGAGTGATACTGGGCAATAATGTCGTTGCAGGAGCAGGGGCAGTAATTACCAAATCTTTTGGTGATAATGTTGTCCTAGCTGGCAATCCTGCGCGCGTGATTAAGGAGATACCTGTTAAATAGAAGTAAAAAGGAACAGCGGATGTTGTTTCTTTTTGTAGGTTTCATCATCTTTTACCCAGCCCACATTTACCTACTCTATCTCTTAGAAAGTCTGCTTCATTAAGCAATTACAAAGCATCCCAGTTACGAGATGCTTTTTTGATGCAGGAAGTACCAGTGTAGGAGAGAGTTTTTTTAGATTTACAAAAATTCATAATGGATAGCGAAATAGATATGACGACACTTTGAGATATTGTCATAAATCTTTTTTATGGTCACAATAGAAAATATATATTAGTCAAGTTAGAAGATTCGTAGTAGAATAATTAGCAAATAAAAGCAAAGGGGTTATTTTATGAAATTAGTTAATTTATGGTCAAAACTTTCACTCGGTTTGCAATTATTGCTAGCTTTGATTTTAGGTGTTGTTTTTGCAGTAATCTGGCCACAATTTGCAGGTTTTTATCAATTTTTAGGACAAGCATTTATTAAATTGGTGAACATGGTCATTATTCCACTAATATTCCCAATTATAGTAGTTGCAGTGGCTAGTGTCATTGGAAAAAAATCGTTTGGTAAAATTTTAACGAAGACCTTACTCTACTTTTTCGCTGTTACAACTACAATCACTTTGTTATTTGTATTCTCTAGTTACTATTTGGGATTTGGTCAAGGTGTGAATATTGGTCAAACTGGAGCTAATATCGACGGGATAGCTAATAATGTCCAATTGAGTGAGTTTTTACTTGGTTTTATTCCATCAAATATTGTGAAGTCAATTTCAGAAGGCTCTCTTCTTCCAATTATTGTTTTTGCTATATTTCTTGGTTATGGAATTGGTAGCTTGAAGAATGATAAAACCCAAAAAATTCTTGAAGGTTTCCAAATCTGGATTGAAGCTATTTATAAAATTGTAACTGTTATTGTAAAATTATCTCCTGTCGGAATCTTTGGATTTATTGCAAAAGATGTCGCTAGTACAGGGATTGATAAGTTAGTTGGACTTGGTCAATTTGTTATCGGAACTTATTTGGCTTATGGAGTTCTCATTTTAGTTGTTTTCCCTCTGATTGCCTCTATCTTTAAAGTTCCATATTTGACTGCTTTTCGTGAAAATTGGAGCCTCTTGACTCTAGCATTTATTTCAGGTAGTTCGAGTGTTGTGTTACCGTCCCTATTAAAGGATTTAAAAAAACAGGGACATGATGAGAATACGATTGATTTGGTTGTTCCTTTAGGATATACCTTTAATCTAGAAGGAGCAGCTGTCTATTTTTCAGTAGCCACTATTTTTATCGCACATGCCTACGGTATCCAATTTTCATTATCAAGTCTCTTATTTACAGTTTTACTTTTGACCTTAATTGGGAAAACTGCAGCGACTGTTCCATCAGGAGCTATCGTAGTTTTGTTGGCAGCAGCACCCCAGCTTGGATTGCCAGTAGAAGGAGTAGCCTTGATTTTTGCAGTTGATTTCTTTGTGAATGCTGGCCGTACAATGATCAATGTTTTGGGTCAAATCTTAACAGTCAGTGTCATTGAAAAAACAGAAGGTTATAGTTTAGAGGAAGACAAGCAACATCAATTGTCAGTTAATTTTTCTTAAAGGAGATAGGACTTATGAGTAACGCAAAAGTTTATGTGATTCATGAAAATATTGAATGGACACAGCATTTAGTAAAATGGTTAGAAAAAATACAAGTACCTTATGAATTATGGGATTTATCGAGTGGGATATTAGATCTTCAAAGCCCACCTCCAAAAGGAATTTTTTATAATAGGATGTCCGCATCTTCTCATACGAGAGGGCATCGCTATGCACCAGAGTTTACGGAGCAGGTGCTTACGTGGCTAGAGGCTCATGGACGTAAAGTAGTTAATGGAACGGGAGCCATCAATCTAGAAATCAGTAAGGTGAAACAATATTTGAAATTAAATGAATCTGGTATCGAGACTCCAGCAACAGTTGCTGTTTTGGGCCCAGAAAATATCATTGAAGCAGCAAGAAAATTGAATATCTATCCTTTGATTACCAAGCATAATAGAGCAGGAAAGGGATTAGGAGTGCAACTTTTCCAAAATGAAGAAGAACTAGAAGCCTATGTTAATAGTTCTGCTTTTGAACCTTCAGTAGATGGTATTACCTTGTTGCAGGCTTATATTAAACCAAGTGATGGTCGTATCCGTCGTTCAGAGTTTATCAATCAGAAGTTCCTTTATACTGTTTCAATTGATTCTTCAGATGGTTTCCAACTTTGTCCAGCAGATGGTTGTCAAATCGGTAAGAGACCAGAACAGCTGGAAACTTCTGAAAAATTCCAAATTACAGAACCTCTACCAGAATCTCAAAAAGAAGCTTATGAAGCCTTCCTTAAAAATGCTCATATTGATGTGGCAGCTATAGAATGGGTTCAATCAGAAAGCGGAGATATTTATGTGTATGATGTAAATACCAATACAAACTATAATCCTACAGCGGAACAGAATGCTGACATCTTTGCTCATCAACATCTAGCTGAATATTTAAAGAGGGAGTTAGAAGCTCTTTATAGTGAATGATCATCTTGGAAGTTAATCTTTTAAAAATTTGATAACAACTTCCGGATAAAGTAAGACATAAATACTTTTCTTTCAAGGTAACAGTTATCATCAACAACTACTAATATATAACGTCCCCTCTGAAGATTAATTACAGAGGGGCTACGTTTGTAATGTTTACTCTAATTCCTTATGATTTATAAAATCACTTAGTGTTGAGAATTCCAAGAATACTGAGATTTTTTCTCCTCAGTTCATCAACCCCCTACTTGACACTCGGTCAGCTTTTGATACAATAGTACAAAATTAGAGGAGGTGGGTTATGATTCAGAAACATGCGATTCCTATTTTAGAGTTCGATGATAATCCTCAGGCGGTTATCATGCCTGATCACGAGGGGCTGGACTTGCACTTGCCTAAGAAGTGTGTCTATGCTTTTTTAGGTGAGGAGATTGATCGCTATGCGAGGGAAGTAGGGGCGAACTGTGTCGGCGAATTCGTTTCTGCCACCAAGACCTATCCAGTCTATGTCGTGAACTACAAGGGCGAGGAGATCTGTCTGGCTCAGGCTCCTGTCGGTTCAGCTCCAGCGGCTCAGTTTATGGATTGGTTGATTGGCTATGGTGTGGAGCAGATTATTTCCACCGGTACTTGTGGTGTGCTGGCTGATATAGAGGAAAATGCATTTCTAGTCCCTGTTCGCGCTCTGCGAGATGAAGGAGCTAGTTACCACTATGTGGCACCTTCTCGTTATATGGAAATTCAGCCAGAGGCTATTGCTGCTATTGAGCAAGTTTTGGAGGCTAGAGGGATTCCTTATGAAGAAGTTGTGACCTGGACGACAGACGGTTTTTACCGAGAAACGGCTGAAAAGGTGGCTTATCGTAAGGAAGAAGGCTGTGCTGTTGTGGAGATGGAGTGTTCTGCGCTTGCGGCAGTAGCCCAACTGCGTGGCGCTCTCTGGGGAGAGTTGTTGTTCACAGCTGATTCCTTAGCTGACTTGGATCAGCACGATAGTCGTGACTGGGGTTCAGAAGCTTTCGAGAAGGCCTTGGAACTCTGCCTTGAGATAGCCTTTCAGATATAGCTACTCTCCTACTTTTTATGGTACAATGGATGTATGTTATTCAAATTATTTGTTAAAAAAATTGAAAGGGCCTTGGGTGGACTTTCGCCAGCTCGTCGGATTTTTTTAAGTTTCGTTGGAGTTATTTTTATAGGCTCTCTTCTTTTGAGTTTGCCTTTTGTTCAGGCAAGTGGTTCGCAGGCCACTTATTTTGACCATCTTTTTACGACGGTGTCTATGGTCTGTGTAACCGGCCTTTCTACGCAACCGGTAGCTACTACCTATAATGTCTGGGGGCAGTTGATTTGTATGCTCTTGATACAGATTGGTGGCTTAGGTCTCATGACTTTTATCGGGGTCTTTTATATTCAGGGGAAGCAAAAGCTCAGTCTTCGCAGTCGTGAAACTATTCAGGAAAGTTTTAGTTACGGGGAGACTCGGTCGCTGAAGGCCTTTATGCGGTCCATCTTTTTGACAACTTTTCTGGTGGAGGGCTTGGGTGCCTTCCTACTAAGTTTTCGTTTTATTCCTGAGTTTGGCTGGGGACGAGGCATTTTTACCTCTATCTTTTTAGCCATTTCAGCCTTTTGTAATGCTGGTTTTGATAATTTTGGTAGTAGCAGTTTAGTGGCTTTTCAGACGGATCCCTTGATCAATCTGGTCATTGCTGGCTTGATTATCACAGGTGGTCTTGGCTTTATGGTCTGGTTTGACTTGGCAACCCAGTTTGACAAGAAGAAAAAACGCCGTCTACGTTTCCACACCAAACTAGTCCTCTTCTTAACTGCAGGGATTTTGCTGCTTGGGACAGTATCTACACTTTTTACGGAATGGCACAATCCAGGAACCATTGGCAATCTCAGTGTTCCAGAGAAAGTGCTGGTTAGCTTTTTCCAAACCGTCAGCATGAGAACAGCTGGTTTTGCTTCTATTGATTACACTCAAGCTCAGCCTGTGACCTTGTTTATCTATATCCTACAGATGTTTCTCGGAGGAGCGCCTGGAGGGACGGCTGGAGGGCTCAAGATTACGACTTTCTTTGTCTTATTGGTCTTTGCGCGTAGTGAATTGCTAGGCTTGCCTCATGCCAATGTTGCGCAGAGAACCATTGAGGCTCGAACAGTCCAAAAATCCTTTAGTGTCTTCATTATCTTTTTGATGACCTTCTTGTTGGGTTTGATGTTGTTGGGAATTACAGCAGAAGGAACACCGCGATTTATTTACCTCATGTTTGAGACCATTTCAGCCCTTGCGACAGTTGGGGTAACGGCAAATCTGACACCAGAACTGGGCAAGTTAGCTCTCAGCATTGTCATGGTGCTCATGTTTATTGGCCGTATCGGTCCCTTGACCTTGCTGGTTAGTCTAGCGGATTACCAGCCTGATAAGAAAGATTTGATTCAGTATATGAAAGCAGATATTAGTATTGGATAAGAAAGGAAGAATGATGTCAGATCGTACGATTGGAATTTTAGGTTTGGGGATTTTCGGGAGTAGTGTCCTGACAGCCCTAGCCAAGCAAGATATGAATATCATTGCCATTGATGACCATGCCGAGCGCATCAATCAATTTGAGCCAGTTTTGGCGCGTGGAGTTGTGGGCGATATTACAGATGAGGAACTCCTCAGAACTGCAGGGATTGATACCTGTGATACGGTTGTAGTGGCAACAGGGGAAAATCTAGAGTCGAGTGTGCTTGCAGTCATGCATTGTAAGAGTCTAGGGGTACCAAGGGTTATTGCCAAGGTCAAAAGCCAGACAGCTAAGAAGGTGCTAGAAAAAATCGGTGCTGACTCGGTGATTTCACCTGAGTATGAAATGGGGCAGTCTCTAGCGCAGACCATTCTCTTTCATAACAATGTTGATGTCTTTCAGCTGGATAAAAATGTGTCTATTGTGGAGATGAAAATTCCGAGTGTTTGGGCAGGTCAAAGCCTGAGTCAGCTAGATTTACGTGGCAAATATAACCTCAATGTCCTAGGATTTCGTGAACAGGAAAATTCCCCCTTGGATGTCGAGTTTGGCCCTAATGATCTCTTGAGGGCAGATGCCTATATCTTGGCGGTCATTAACAACCAGTATCTAGATGACTTGGCAGAATTAAATTCGTAAGGAGGGAGCACCCCTCTTTTTTGATGTCCAAAATAGCAAATAGAGTCAGAAACCCTTGTATTCCAGTAAAAGTCCTTCAAAAACTGGACTTTATGGTAGAATAGAAAGAAATGATAAGAGAGAGTAATACTCTTCGAAAATCTCTTCAAACCACGTCAACGTCGCCTTGCTGTAGGTATAGGTAACTGACTTCGTTAGTCTTATCTACAACCTCAAAACTGTGTTTTGAGCTGACTTCGTCAGTTCTATCCACAACCTCAAACCAGTGCTTTGAGCAACCTGCGGCTAGTTTCCTAGTTTGCTCTTTGATTTTCATTGAGTATAAGAAAAAATCAGTCCCCTAAAGGAGTAGATTATGAAGTTATTGTCTGTCGCCATTCCTAGCTATAATGCCGCTGCCTATCTTCATTACTGTGTGGAGTCGCTAGTGATTGGTGGTGAGCAAGTTGAGATTTTGATTATCAATGATGGGTCTCAGGACCAGACTCAGGAAATTGCTGAGCGTTTAGCCAGCAAGTATCCTAACATCGTTAGAGCTATCTATCAGGAAAATAAGGGTCATGGCGGTGCGGTCAATCGTGGCTTAGCGGAGGCTTCTGGGCGCTATTTTAAAGTAGTGGATAGTGATGACTGGGTGGATCCTCGTGCCTACTTGAAAATTCTTGAAACCTTGCAGGAACTAGAGAGTGAGGGGCAGGAAGTTGATGCCTTTGTGACTAATTTTGTATATGAAAAGGAAGGTCAGTCTCGTAAGAAGAGTATGAGTTACGAGTCCGTCTTGCCTGTCCAGCAGATTTTTGGCTGGGATCAGGTTGGAAATTTCTCAAAAGGTCAGTATATCATGATGCACTCGCTGATTTACCGGACAGATTTGTTGCGAGCGAGCCAGTTCCAACTGCCTGAGCATACTTTTTATGTCGATAATCTCTTTGTCTTTACCCCCCTTCAGCAGGTTAAGACCATGTACTATCTGCCTGTCGATTTCTATCGTTATTTGATTGGGCGTGAGGACCAGTCTGTCAATGAGCAAGTGATGATTAATCGCATTGACCAGCAACTCAAGGTCAATCGACTCTTGGTAGACCAGCTTGATTTATCCAAAGTGAGTCATCCCCAAATGCGAGAATATCTGTTGAATCATATTGAGATTACGACGGTGATTTCCAGTGCCCTACTCAACCGAGCAGGCACAGCAGAGCATCTTGCCAAAAAACGGGAGCTGTGGACCTATATTCAGCAGGACAATCCAGAGGTTTTTCAGGCTATCCGCAAGACCATGTTGAGCCGTTTGACCAAACATTCAGTCTTACCAGCTCGCAAACTTTCCAATGTTGTCTATCAAATCACCAAGTCTGTTTATGGATTTAATTAATATAAGTATTTTATAAGAGGGATTTAAGAAAAATTTTAACTTTTTCTTAATCCTTTTTAATTTTAGGAGATTATACTAGAGTCATCAAATAAAGAAAAACTTTAAGGAGAATCCTATGAAATTCAATCCAAATCAAAGATATACTCGTTGGTCTATTCGCCGTCTTAGTGTCGGTGTTGCCTCAGTTGTTGTAGCCAGTGGCTTTTTTGTCCTAGTTGGTCAACCAAGTTCTGTACGTGCCGATGTGGTCAATCCAACCACTGCTCAAGTTGTGCCAGATGCTACTTCGGTGAGTGAAAAGAGCGACTTACCAGCAGAGGTTCTCAAGAAAGCAGTTGATGTAGCTCTTCCTTCAGAACAGGCAGATTTAACACCTAAAGCGAGCTTGGATACTACAAGCTCTCCAGAAAAAGCAGATGCAGGTGCTAAAGAACCAGTAGTAGCACCAAAAGAAGAAGTGCAAGCAAAACCAGAATCTAAGAAAGAAACAGAGGATGCGGTTAAACCTGCGACAACAGTTTCTGGACAAGACCGTGAAGCAAGTGAAGCTCAGCCAGCAACTACTCCAGCTGAAGTGCAAAAGGGCGTAGCCGACAACACTAAAGACACAGTAGATGTCCCAGCCACTTACTTAGATAAAGCGAATTTCCCAGGCCCATTCACAGCCGGTGTTAACCAAGTCATTCCATACGAATTCTTCGCTGGTGACGGTATGTTGACTCGTCTTATCTTGAAAGCTTCTGACAAGGCTCCATGGTCAGACAACGGTTCAGCTAAAAATCCTGCTCTTCCACCAGTAGAGAAATTGGGCAAAGGCCTTTACTTCTATGAAGTGGATTTGGCTGGCACTCAAGGAAAATCTGACAAAGAACTGCTTGACTTGTTGAAACAAAATGGTACGCAAAGCTATAAAGCAACTATCAAGGTATACGGCGCTAAAGATGGCAAGGCTGATTTGACAAATCTCGTAGCGACTAAAGATTTGGATGTCAATTTGAATGGCTTAACCACTCCAGCTGAAGTCCAAAAAGGTGTGGCTGACAATACCAAAGACACAGTAGATGTCCCAGCTACTTACTTGGACAAAGCCAATTTCCCAGGCCCATTCACAGCCGGCGTCAACCAAGTCATTCCATACGAATTCTTCGCTGGTGACGGTATGTTAACTCGCCTTATCTTGAAAGCATCCGACAAGGCCCCATGGTCAGACAACGGCTCAGCTAAAAATCCAGCTCTTCCACCAGTAGAAAAATTGGGCAAAGGCCTTTACTTCTACGAAGTAGATTTGGCAGGAACTCAAGGTAAATCAGACAAAGATTTGCTTGACCTCTTGAAACAAAACGGCACTCAAAGTTATAAAGCTACTATCAAAGTGTACGGTGCGAAAGACGGCAAGGCTGATTTGACAAATCTCGTAGCGACTAAAGATTTGGATGTCAATTTGAATGGCTTAACCACTCCAGCTGAAGTCCAAAAAGGTGTGGCTGACAATACCAAAGACACAGTAGATGTCCCAGCTACTTACTTGGACAAAGCCAATTTCCCAGGCCCATTCACAGCCGGCGTCAACCAAGTTATTCCATACGAATTCTTCGCTGGTGACGGCATGTTGACTCGTCTTATCTTGAAAGCTTCTGACAAGGCTCCATGGTCAGACAACGGTTCAGCTAAAAATCCTGCTCTTCCACCAGTAGAGAAATTGGGCAAAGGCCTTTACTTCTATGAAGTGGATTTGGCTGGTACCCAAGGCAAATCTGATAAAGATTTGCTTGACCTCTTGAAACAAAACGGCACTCAAAGCTATAAAGCTACTATCAAAGTGTACGGTGCGAAAGACGGCAAGGCAGACTTGAGCAACCTTGTAGCGACTAAAGAATTGACAGTGAACTTAAATGGCTTAACTACCCCAGCTGAAGTGCAAAAAGGTGTGGCTGATAATACGAAAGATACAGTGGATGTTCCGGCTACTTACTTGGACAAAGCTAATTTCCCAGGTCCATTCACAGCCGGTGTTAACCAAGTTATTCCATACGAATTCTTCGCCGGTGACGGTATGTTGACTCGCCTTATCTTGAAAGCCTCTGACAAGGCTCCATGGTCAGACAATGGTTCAGCTAAAAATCCAGCTCTTCCACCAGTAGAAAAATTGGGCAAAGGTCTTTACTTCTATGAAGTGGATTTGGCTGGCACTCAAGGTAAATCTGACAAAGAGCTTCTTGACCTTTTGAAACAAAACGGCACTCAAAGCTATAAAGCTACCATCAAAGTGTACGGTGCTAAAGATGGCAAGGCTGATTTGACTAACCTTGTAGCGACTAAAGAATTGACAGTGAACTTGAATGGGTATAAGTCCCTCAATGATATGAAATCTAAAATGTCAGCTGCTAGCCAGGATAAGATGATGCCTAACAAAGAGCAGGACAAAACCATGAATGCTAGCCAGCCTATGGTAACCTCAAGCAAAATGCCTGATGAAGGCAAGGTGGTATCCAATAATAAGGTGTCAAGTCCAATGATGGCTACTCAAATGAAAGACCAAAAAGCCATGCTTCCATATACTGGTGAAGCCCAAACATCAATGGCTACTATTGGATTCTTTGGATTAGCTTTGGCCGGCCTGCTAGGTGGACTCGGTTTGAAAGCTAAAAAAGAGGAAAATGACTAGTCTAGCTACAGACTTTCTATCTGGGATTTGAAAAATCCAGATATCGTTTAGAATGTTCGTAAAGAGATTAAAATAGTGTTATACTATTGTGGTATAGCACTGTTTTTTTCAAAGGAGAGACAGATGGGAAAGACAATTTTACTCGTTGACGACGAGGTAGAAATCACAGATATTCATCAACGCTATCTGGTTCAGGCAGGATATCAGGTTTTAGTGGCCCATGATGGGGTAGAGGCCTTGGAAATCTTCAAGAGAAAAGCGATTGATTTGATTATTACAGATATCATGATGCCTCGGATGGATGGTTATGATTTGATTAGTGAGGTTCAGTATCAATCTCCAGATCAGCCTTTTCTCTTTATCACGGCTAAGACTAGCGAGCAGGACAAGATTTACGGCCTGAGCTTAGGGGCAGATGACTTCATTGCCAAGCCCTTTAGCCCTCGTGAGTTGGTTTTGCGTGTCCACAATATCTTGCGTCGCCTTCATCGTGGAGGTGAGACAGAAGTCGTCAGTCTCGGGGATTTACGGATGAATCACGGTAGTCATGAGGTCCAAGTCGGAGATGTGGCGCTTGATTTGACAGTCAAATCCTTCGAACTTCTATGGCTTTTAGCCAGCAATCCAGAGAGAGTTTTTTCTAAGACAGACCTCTATGAAAAGGTCTGGCAAGAAGACTATGTGGATGATACTAATACCTTGAATGTTCATATTCATGCTCTTCGACAGGAGTTGGCTAAACATGCCAGCGCAGAAACGCCTGCTATAAAAACTGTCTGGGGTTTGGGCTACAAAATTGAGAAAGCACGAGGTAGTCAATGAAATTAAAAAGTTATATTTTAGTGGGGTATGTCATTTCAACACTCCTAACAATTATCGTGGTTTTTTGGGCTGTTCAAAAAATGCTGATTGAGAAAAGCGAGATTTACTTTCTGCTTGGAATGACCATCGTTGCCAGCCTTGTCGGTGCTGGGATTAGTCTCTTTCTCTTATCGCCGGTCTTTACTTCATTGGGCAAACTCAAGGAACATGCCAAGCGGGTAGCGGACAAGGATTTTCCTTCAAATCTGGAGGTTCAAGGCCCTGTAGAATTTCAACAATTAGGCCAAGCTTTCAATGAAATGTCCCATGATTTGCAGGCGACCTTTGATTCCTTGGAAGAAAGCGAACGTGAAAAGGGCTTGATGATTGCCCAACTTTCGCATGATATCAAGACCCCTATCACGTCAATCCAAGCGACGGTAGAAGGAATTTTGGATGGGGTTATCAAGGAAGGAGAACAGGACCATTATCTAGCAACCATTGGGCGCCAGACGGAAAGACTCAATAAACTGGTTGAAGAGTTGAATTTTTTGACCCTAAACACAGCTAGAAATCAGGTGGAAATTGCCAGCAAAGACAGCATTTTTCTGGACCAGCTCTTGATTGAGTGCATGAGTGAATTTCAGTTCTTGATTGAGCAGGAGGAGCGAGATGTCCACTTGCAGGTAATCCCAGAGTCTGCTCGGATTGAGGGAGATTATGCCAAGCTTTCTCGTATCTTGGTGAATCTGGTCAATAACGCTTTTAAATACTCTGCTCCAGGAACCAAGCTGGAAGTGGTGGCTAAAGTGGAGAATAACCAGCTTTCAATCAGTGTGACCGATGAGGGACAGGGGATTGCCCCAGAGGATTTGGAGAATATTTTCAAACGCCTTTATCGTGTAGAAACTTCGCGTAACATGAAAACAGGTGGTCATGGCTTAGGACTTGCGATTGCGCGTGAATTGGCCCATCAATTGGGTGGAGAAATTACAGTCAGCAGCCAGTACGGTCTAGGAAGCACCTTTACCCTCCTTCTTAACCTCTCTGGCAATGAAAATAAAGCTTAAAACCCCTTTACAAATCTAGCCATTCATGGTAAAATGGATTTTGTGCGAAATATCAGCAGGAAAGCATGAAGCTCGTCAACAGGTGTCTTATGATAAGTAACCTTGGCTGTTTAGGCGAAGGGCATCTGCACGAATCAGGGCTTTCTAAGTGACTATTTCCACCGAAATATTATTTATATCAGGAGGACATTCACATGTCACGTTATACAGGACCATCTTGGAAACAAGCTCGTCGCCTTGGCCTTTCACTTACAGGTACAGGTAAAGAATTGGCACGTCGTAACTACGTACCAGGACAACACGGACCAAACAACCGTTCTAAATTGTCAGAATACGGTTTGCAATTGGCTGAAAAACAAAAACTTCGTTTCACTTACGGTGTAGGTGAAAAACAATTCCGTAACTTGTTCGTACAAGCTACAAAAATCAAAGGCGGAATCCTAGGTTTCAACTTCATGCTTCTTTTGGAACGTCGTTTGGATAACGTTGTTTACCGTCTTGGTCTTGCGACTACTCGTCGTCAAGCTCGTCAATTCGTAAACCACGGTCATATCCTTGTTGACGGAAAACGCGTTGATATCCCATCATACCGCGTAACTCCAGGTCAAGTGATTTCAGTTCGTGAAAAATCATTGAAAGTTCCAGCTATCCTTGAAGCAGTAGAAGCTACTCTTGGACGTCCAGCATTCGTATCATTCGACGCTGAAAAATTGGAAGGTTCATTGACTCGCTTGCCAGAACGCGACGAAATCAACCCAGAAATCAACGAAGCACTTGTCGTTGAATTCTACAACAAAATGCTTTAATTTTAAGATATATCTTACAGAAAGCCTACAACAGTGGGCTTTTTCCCTTGTCTTAAAATGTTGATTTCTGGGTTTGTATAGTGATTTGCTAGTAAGGTTATTTGTGTATCTAAGTCTATCTATTCCAAGAATTAAGCGATGTTGATGATATAAATCTGGTATGATATAATATTTTGGCCCCCTCACTTTAATGAAGGGAGGTGTTACATATGTTAGAAACTTTACTCACAGTGTTTCTAGCTCCGTTACTTATTAACGTGTTATCTGAGCTTTTCAAGCTATGGCTTAAGAAACGTAAAAAGTAATGGTTAACCCTTTTAGAGGGTAGCAAAAAACCCCATCGGTGGCACGGTGGGGCTTTTTTAGTTACATATGCTGTAACTTTACTCACATTGTAAGTTCATTCTAACACAACTCCCCCGATATTTCAAGCTTTTGTTTTGATATTCCCCAGAGTGTGTTTGTGGTTTGAGTCAGCTTCACTGAAATTAGCCCACGCGCTACTAGCCTCCATTCTACAGCAAAGAAATCAACTCTTTTCTAGGGGATTTCCGCCCTCATTTTTGTCTTTTGTGCTAAAATAGACTTATAAATTGAAAATAAGGAATGTTTATGAAATCGGGTAATGGTTTTTGGAAAGGCTGTCTCTATTTTTGGGGCTTCTTGTTCTTGTTGGGCCTGTTGGTCCAATATGCTCTTCCACTTGCGGCTTGTGTCCTGCTAGGATATGGTGGTTATCGTCTCTATAAACGCTTACGCTATCCTCTTTTGCAGGATCGTTCTCTAGACGATCGGATTGAGCTTTTAAAAGCTCGGATTCGTCAGGCGGACAAAGATATTCAGCAGTTAGAGGGAGTCTTGGTAGAGAAAGGCTCAGAGTCCTATAAGAGTCTGGCCAATCAAGTATTGATCGAACTGCGGGAAATCCATCAGGAGGCGGATCGTCTCAAGTCCTATATCGATGATGATGTCTACAATCGTATTGACAAAAAGGTTCGTACAGTGCGGGCAACTATCGATGTTCAGCTAGAACGTTTGGATAGAGAAAGTCAGGTAGATCTTGAAAATGCGGAGCCAGAGGAATTAGCTCCAGAATTATCCCAGACCTTGGCTAATATTGCCGTTGACCATCAGGCTATTTTAGACAAGATTGCTACCTCTGCTGAAGGGGATAAGGAAGAATTGACTGCCATTCATAGTTTGAAGATGGAAAAATTCCAAACGATTTTAGAAGGTTATTTAAAGATTAAGGCCAATCCGAAGAACTATAATCGGGCAGAAGAACGCTTAGAGCAAGCTAAAGCAGCTATCGAACAATTTGACCTTGAGCTGGACCAAGTCTTGAGAGAACTCAATGAAACAGATATGCGTGATTTTGATATCAGTCTACGTATCCTAGAAAAAGATCGTAAAGAATAGGTTAGAAACAAAGGAGTAAGCATGACAGAATTTAATTTTGATATTGACCAGATTGCCAATAATACGGTAGCTAAGGTGGATAAAACAACCCAAATCATCGAGACTAATACTGGCTCAGACAAGACCTTGACCTTCCTTGAAAAGTTGAGCCCTGAGCAGCAAGAAGGAATCAAGGCGCACGTGCCCCAGTTAGTAGACCAATTTGTCACAAATCAAAATGCTCTTTTGGATTTTGGACAATCTGCTGTAGAAGGTGTGAACAATACGGTCAATCGTATCTTGTCAGAACAAAAGAAATTGCAGATTCCCCAAGTGGATGATCTACTCAAGAACACCAACCGTGAGTTGCAAGGCTTTGTAGTCAAATACAAGAACGCTGAAATTGCTGAGTTAGAAGAAAAGCCAAACTTTTTGCAACGATTGTTTAACAAGAGCAAGAATACCCTACAAGAATTTTACTTTGACTCAAAAACAGTGGAGCAAAAGCTGGATGGTATGGCTGCCGCAGTGGTCAAGCAAGAAGATGTCTTAGCTCGAAATATCGTTTCAGCTGAGATGTTGATTGAGGACAATACCAAATCCATTGAAAATCTAGTGGGAGTGATTTCCTTTATCGAAGCTAGTCAGACAGAAGCTGGTAATCGTGCTGCAGAACTGAAAGCTCAAGCTGACCAACTCGATACAAGTACGGTAGAATACCAAACCAAATCACAAGAATTGGCCCGCATGGCTGAAGTGGTCAATACCCTTGAACAACAACATACTGAGTATGTCAGCCGTCTCTATGTTGCCTGGGCAACAACACCTCAGATGCGCAATCTTGTGAAGGTGTCATCTGATATGCGCCAAAAATTGGGCATGCTTCGTCGCAATACGATTCCGACAATGAAGCTTTCTATTGCCCAACTGGGTATTTTGCAACAATCAATGAAATCAGGTGTCGTGGCAGATGCCATTGTCAATGCCAATAATGCTGCCCTTCAGATGCTAGCTGAAACCAGCAAGGAAGTGATTCCGCAGATGGAGAGAATTGCACAAAGCCCGACAGTCGCTGTCGAATCGGTTACCAAACTGGCTGAAAGTCTGGTTGCACAAAACCAAGGTATCGTTGCTGCCATTGAATTGGGTCGTCAGAAACGTGCGCAACTAGAAACAACCATCGTCAAGTCCGCAGAAATGATCAACGATTCTGTCAAACTACGCGATGAAAAAATCGTCCAAGCCCTTCTAGACCAAGGCAAGGCCGCTCAGAAAGAAGTACAAGAATAATACACAAATCCCCTGCACTGTCGATTTGCAGGGGATTTTGCTTGTTTTAGTAGAAGTTTGAAGGTCAGGGAATTCTTGCTACAAGGATGTCTTCTTTATCGATGCCTCAAAAGAGTTTGAAAAAGGGAAAAATCAAAACAATATGACCGACGACCATATTGCCAAGATTTTGGAGACCTATCAAAAACGCGAAAATGTCGAGAAGTTTGCCCATCTAGCCAGCTTTGAAGAGATTGTCGAAAATGACTACAACCTTAACATTCCACGCTATGTCGATACCTTTGAGGAAGAACCCGTTGTTCCCCTCGCCGACCTAGCCGACCAACTCGCAGAGATTGATAAAGAGATTGGAGAGGTAGAAGCCAGACTCGCACACATGCGCAGCCAGCTAGTAGGCACAACACCAGAAGCCCAAGCAGAATTAACCGCCTATCTCGAAAAATTGAAAGAGATTTAGAGACTTGAGAGAATACTCTGCTAAAAAGTTAGAAAAATAAAAATGACAATAGATTTTCTACTGTCATTTTTTGTTATTAATAACTTTAACAAAAGTCATCTTTAAAAATTTAAAAGTTTATTTCTTTCTTCAATATCATTTTTAATACATTCTTCAAGCACCTTGGGATCAACATAGATCACATTCCCAATCATTTTTGCGGGAATGTTCATAGACAGTACTTGTAACGAATATTTTTTAACAAGTGGTTCAAGTTTTGAGCCGTTTATATGGTTGTTAATGGCAGGGAAAATGATATCTTCCCATGAAAATGTGTAGTTATAAATTGTCTTGTTAAATCCAAGCTCTCTGACTTTAACCATATCATGTATGCGAATGAGTTTTACCAGTATATTAATACCATCAATATTCTTGGCTTTATAATTTTCACGTAAGTCTTTAAAAGAAGCATAGTTCTTGAAGGTAAGATAAGCCAGTAGAATAATTAAGATTAGAGGGATAATGCCTTTAGACGTTAGCAAGTCACTTATAGCTGTCAACTTAAAGCTAAGTATGAAGTTGATAACAACTGCGTACAAAATAGCTAGTAGTGGCAATTTTACAAATAAAAAAGATTTGTATTTTATTGAAGTAATGGTATTGCTTTCTTTAAATTTTATTTTCATAAATGTTTCTCCTTAAATATTATCAGTTGAAAGAATATAGAGAAAGACTATGTAATGTTAGTTTTATAATAAAACACCCCATCAGCTAGATATTTTTGTCTAACTAATAGGGTGTAAGTCATGAAACAGAATGACCTATTATTTAACTTCTGTAAACACAACGTGTTTGCGAAGTTTTGGTGAGTATTTCTTCAATTGAAGACGGTCTGGAGTGTTACGTTTGTTTTTAGAAGTAAGGTACAAGCGTTCACCAGATTCTTTGTGTTCAAGTGTAATATTTACGCGCATGGTATCTCCCTTCTATTATTCAGCTGATGCAGCTTTAGCGATTTTACGTCCTTTGTAGTATCCTTTAAGTGATACACGGTGAGAACGTGAGTAATCTCCAGTAGTTTCGTCAAAGTTTACAGATGGAGCTGTTACTTTGTAGTGTGTACGACGTTTGTTTTTCTTCGCTTTTGAAGTGCGACGTGCAGGTACTGCCATTTTGATTTCTCCTTTAGGTATTTATATTCGATTCAATCTACTGATTTTCATCAACCATACTAGGATAACACATTTTTTTTGTAAAGTAAAGTTACTTGACAAAAAAAGATGAAAAAATTAGAAGGTCATTAAGTAAATTAATCGAATTTTCTGAAAATTCAAGAATTTTCTTCTGTTCATTGCTTTTAAAATGTGCTATAATAGTAAAAACTGAAATGGGAGGGAACAAATGACTGAATTAGATAAACGTCACCGCAGTAGCATTTATGACAGCATGGTTAAATCACCAAACCGTGCCATGCTTCGTGCAACTGGTATGACAGATAAGGACTTTGAAACACCGATTGTGGGAGTGATTTCGACTTGGGCGGAAAATACACCATGTAACATTCACTTGCATGATTTCGGGAAATTGGCCAAAGAGGGTGTCAAATCTGCAGGTGCTTGGCCTGTGCAGTTTGGGACTATCACGGTAGCGGACGGGATTGCTATGGGAACGCCTGGTATGCGTTTCTCTTTGACATCTCGTGATATCATCGCGGACTCAATCGAGGCGGCTATGGGTGGTCACAACGTTGATGCCTTCGTCGCTATCGGTGGCTGTGACAAGAACATGCCTGGTTCTATGATTGCCATTGCTAATATGGATATCCCAGCTATTTTTGCTTATGGTGGAACGATTGCACCGGGAAACCTTGATGGCAAGGACATTGACTTGGTTTCTGTTTTTGAGGGTATCGGGAAATGGAACCACGGTGACATGACGGCTGAGGACGTGAAACGTCTCGAATGTAATGCCTGCCCTGGACCTGGTGGCTGTGGTGGTATGTACACAGCTAATACCATGGCGACTGCTATCGAAGTTCTCGGTATGAGTTTGCCAGGTTCTTCATCTCACCCAGCTGAATCTGCTGACAAGAAAGAAGATATCGAAGCAGCAGGACGTGCTGTTGTTAAGATGTTGGAACTTGGTCTCAAACCATCTGATATCTTGACTCGTGAAGCCTTTGAAGATGCTATCACTGTAACTATGGCTCTCGGTGGTTCTACAAATGCCACTCTTCACCTGCTTGCCATTGCCCATGCTGCCAATGTTGACTTGTCACTTGAGGACTTCAATACAATTCAAGAACGTGTGCCTCACTTGGCCGACTTGAAACCATCTGGTCAGTATGTCTTCCAAGATCTCTATGAAGTCGGTGGTGTCCCTGCGGTTATGAAATATCTCTTGGCGAATGGTTTCCTTCATGGAGACCGTATCACATGTACTGGTAAGACAGTTGCTGAGAACTTAGCTGACTTTGCAGACCTCACTCCAGGTCAAAAAGTCATTATGCCACTTGAAAATCCAAAACGTGCAGACGGTCCCCTTATCATCTTGAACGGGAACCTTGCACCTGACGGTGCGGTTGCCAAGGTATCAGGTGTTAAAGTGCGTCGTCACGTTGGACCAGCTAAGGTATTTGACTCAGAAGAAGATGCGATTCAGGCTGTTCTGACAGATGAAATCGTTGATGGCGATGTAGTTGTTGTCCGTTTCGTTGGACCTAAAGGTGGTCCTGGTATGCCTGAGATGCTGTCACTTTCATCAATGATCGTTGGTAAGGGTCAAGGAGACAAGGTTGCCCTCTTGACGGATGGTCGTTTCTCTGGTGGGACTTATGGTCTGGTTGTTGGACATATCGCTCCTGAAGCTCAGGATGGTGGACCAATTGCCTACCTCCGTACAGGCGATATCGTTACGGTTGACCAAGATACTAAAGAAATTTCCATGGCCGTATCCGAAGAAGAACTTGAAAAACGTAAGGCAGAAACAACCTTGCCACCACTTTACAGTCGTGGTGTCCTCGGTAAATATGCCCATATCGTATCATCTGCTTCACGCGGAGCTGTGACAGACTTCTGGAATATGGACAAGTCAGGTAAAAAATAAACTTAAAAAGCAAGCCAATCTCGGCTTGCTTCTTTTCATCTCCAAAAGTGATTGGCCTGCTTAACGAGGTGGCAGTCCAAGGGCAATGCGGCCGTAGCGACTGATTCGTGTAATCTTCCAGGCAGGTGACCAGGTAACTTCAACCTTGACATCTTCGATACCCTCGATTTGTTTCAGACCTGCAACGATTTCGATAGGCAAACTTTCTGCACAATCGCAGGCAGTGTCGGTGAAGGTCATGACAATCTTGCAGAGACCCGTTTCATCCAGATTGATTTCATAAATCAGCCCTAGATTGTAAACATCCAATTCCACATCGGTATCAAAAACCTTCTCTAGTTTTTTGATAATTTGGTCTTGCAAGGCCAAAGCACGGTCATTGATTTTGATATCGTCTCTCATTACAGTCCCTCCACGTGATAAATATCCTCTATTTTCTCATAATTCTGACAATTTGGCAAGTTTTTGATGAATTTTCTGAAAAATATGATAAAATGAAGAAAATACTGAATCAAGGGGAAGCCTATGGAGCAGATTGGAAAAGTCTTTAGACAATTACGAGAGTCAAGAAATATCTCGCTGAGACAAGCGACTGGGGGACAATTTTCGCCATCTATGTTGTCCCGCTTTGAAACAGGTCAGAGTGAACTTTCGGTGGAAAAGTTTTTATTTGCCCTAGAAAATATATCTGCCAGTGTAGAGGAAATCCTCTTTCTGGCGAGAGGTTTTCAGTATGATACAGATTCTGAGTTGAGAAAAGAAATCATAGATGTCTTGGATCCAAAGAATATAGCACCTCTTGAGGACTTGTATCGTAGGGAGTATCAAAAGCATGCCCATTCTCAAAACAAACAGAAACATATTCTAAATGCCATTATTATCAAGTCTTATATGAAGAGTATGGATGAAAGGGTAGAGTTAACGGCAGAGGAAGGGAAAGTCCTTCATGACTATCTGTTTTCTACCGAGATCTGGGGGATCTATGAACTCAATTTATTTTCAGTCAGTTCTGCTTTTTTATCTGTTTCTCTTTTTACTAGATATGTACGAGAAATGGTACGTAAATCTGATTTTCTAATGGAAATGTCTGGCAATCGAAACCTTTTTCACACTATACTATTGAATGGTTTTTTAGCCAGCATTGAGTGTGAAGAATTTACCAATGCCTCTTATTTTAAACGTGTTATCGAAGAGCATTTCTACAATGAAAATGAAACCTATTTCCGAATTGTCTATTTGTGGGCTGAAGGCCTCCTTGATAGCAAGCAAGGTAGAGTCAAGGAAGGCCAGAAAAAGATGGAAGATGCTGTCCATATTTTTGAGATGCTTGGCTGTAATAAATCTGCCGAATACTATAGAAATACGACCGATTGTTGAATATCTGCAAACTAAGAAAATAATTTAAAATTTGAAGCGATAGAACTGTTGGGCTCTCTCGTGTCACTGGAGAAATTCTATCGTTTCTTTTTGTTCATTTTATTTGTTGCATATATTCAAAAGTTTTCCTCTAAGATTTCTAAGTGCTATACTATAGTCATACTTCATATAGAACTTCGAACAAGAAGGGAGATTACCTATGAACCTATTGTTTAGAAATCAAGCTTATCGACTCTTGACTTTGTCACGCTTCTTCAATGCTTTTGGTGCTTCAATTTTCAATCTGGTCTTTATCGTCTATGCATCGACCCTGCCACAAGCCTCTTTTGCGGTTGCTATGGCGAATATTGTCATGATTCTTCCGACTCTCTTTACAGTTTTTGTAGGGATTCGGGCAGATTACACGAGGGATAAGGTCAAATGGATGGTTTATAGCGGTTTGTTTCAGGCGGTTTTATTTTTTCTGGCAGCCCTAGTTGTCCAGCAAGCTAGTCTCTTTGCCTTTTCTAGCCTGTGTTTAATCAATGTCATTAGTGATGTCATCAGTGATTTTGCAGGTGGCTTGCGTATGCCTCTTATTAAGGAAAAAGTAGCTGAAGATGATTTGATGGAGGCTTACTCTTTTTCCCAGTTCATTACCTATATTTCAGCTATTGGTGGTCAAGCTTTTGGAGTATGGCTCTTAGGTTTATCGGTCAACAATTTTTCTATCGTTGCGGGAATCAATGCCTGTTTTTTCCTCGTATCAGCCTTTGTTCTCTTTTTAGGAAAAAGCAAATTAAGCCTGTCAATTTCATCTGATGACGGTGAAATCCTAAAAAATGAGAAGCTTTCTATTAAAGAGCAGTTCCTAACAATTTACCGAAATTTACGCCTCGTTTTTCTTAAAAGTGGACAGAAAAACTTTGGTTTCATGATCTTTGCTGTCTTGCTTATCAATGCCTTGGGTGGCGCTCTAGGAAGCGTTTATAACATCTTCTTTTTGAGCCATTCTCTCTTGAATTTTTCTTACACAGAGGCACTATTTATCGAGCAAGTCTGTGCTTTGTTAGCAATCATCATCAGTAGCCTTACGGGCAATGATTTTTTTGGGAAGCAGTCCTTGCCTAGATTGATGATGTGGGTGACCGTAGGACTCAGTCTAGTTGGTCTAGCTAATTTATTCAATCAAGTCGTACTTGGTTTACTATTTCTCTGTTCAACTCTGTATGTGTCTGGTAAAGTTCAACCAAAGATTAGTGCCATGCTCCTGAAAAATCTAGCTCCAGAGGTTCTAGCTCGTACCAGTAATTTTTTAGGTTTATTGTTTACCTTATCCATACCTGTGGGAACAGCTTGTTTCTCACTAGTAGCCGTATGGAATATACAGTTGACTTGGATGCTATTTGTTGGTCTTTCCTTCCTGGCTATTCTTTTGACAGTTATTAATCTCAAAAATGATATCTAAATCCTAAATTTTTTCTCGCTGTTTTAATCCCTCTATTTATGGTAAAATAAGACTATTAAGTTTAAAGAGGATTCCCTATGAAATTACAAAAACCAAAAGGAACGCAGGATATTTTACCTGCTGAGTCTGCCAAGTGGCAGTACGTTGAGGGCTTTGCCCGTGAAATTTTCAAGCGCTATAACTATGCAGAAGTGCGCACGCCTATTTTTGAGCATTACGAGGTTATCAGTCGCTCTGTCGGAGATACAACGGATATCGTAACCAAGGAAATGTATGATTTCTATGATAAGGGTGATCGTCATATTACCCTCCGTCCAGAAGGAACAGCGCCAGTTGTCCGTTCCTATGTGGAAAATAAACTTTTCGCACCAGAAGTGCAAAAGCCAAGCAAGTTCTACTACATGGGCCCTATGTTCCGCTATGAGCGTCCACAGGCAGGGCGTTTGCGCCAGTTCCACCAGATTGGTGTTGAGTGTTTTGGCTCTAGCAATCCAGCTACCGATGTGGAAACCATTGCTATGGCAGCTCACTTCCTGAAAGAAATCGGCATCCAAGGTGTCAAATTGCACCTCAACACTCTTGGAAATCCTGAGAGCCGTGCAGCCTACCGTCAAGCCTTGATTGACTATTTGACACCGCTCAAGGAGACCTTGTCTAAGGATAGCCAACGTCGCTTGGAGGAAAATCCTCTCCGTGTATTGGACTCTAAGGAAAAAGAAGACAAGGTGGCAGTGGAGAATGCACCGTCTATCTTGGATTTCCTTGATGAAGAAAGCCAAGCTCATTTTGATGCTGTGCGTCAGATGTTGGAGAATCTTGGAGTAGACTATATCATCGATACCAATATGGTGCGTGGTCTGGACTACTACAACCACACCATTTTCGAGTTTATCACTGAGATTGAGGGCAATGACTTGACAGTCTGTGCGGGTGGTCGCTACGATGGTTTGGTTGCTTACTTTGGTGGCCCTGAAACTGCTGGCTTTGGTTTTGGACTTGGTGTAGAGCGCCTGCTTCTCATCCTTGAAAAGCAAGGTGTAACTCTCCCTATCGAAAACGCACTGGATGTCTATATCGCAGTCTTGGGTCAAGGAGCAAATGTAAAAGCCCTAGAACTAGTCCAAGCTCTTCGCCAACAAGGTTTCAAAGCAGAGCGTGATTACCTCAACCGTAAACTCAAAGCTCAGTTCAAATCAGCCGATGTCTTTGCGGCTAAGACCCTCATCACCCTAGGAGAGAGTGAAGTCGAAAGCGGACAAGTGACGGTCAAGAACAATCAAACCCGAGAAGAAGTGGAAGTTGCGCTTGATACTATCAGCCAAAACTTCTCAGAAATCTTTGAAAAACTAGGGTTTTAATAACAGAAAAACTGGTCAGAAAACTACTCTGACCTTTTTCTTTTGCAAAATGACAAAAATCATAAACTTTTTTGACAAATATACTTGTCAAAAAGAAAAAGATGTGTTACAATGTAAGCAAGTTAAGAGAAAAGGAGAAAGGAATGCTTAAAAATCGTCTAAAAGAGCTTCGAGCTCGCGATGGTCTCAATCAAACCGAACTAGCCAAGTTGGCAGGGGTTTCCAGACAGACCATTAGCCTACTGGAACGGGATGAGTACACCCCGTCCATTATCATTGCCCTGAGAATATCTCAAATTTTCAACGAAACAGTCGAATCGGTATTTCGCTTGGAGGAGGACGAGTGATGAACAAGTACAAAGTGATTTATTATGTAGTGGTCACAGTTCTATTAGTCAGCGTGTTTCTATTGATTGGGATAGACTTAGGCTGGTTTAATCCATATCAAAGTAACCAATTTGTTTGGGCCTACTTTGCTCTCATCCCAGTAATTGAATGGATTGAAAAGAAATCAAAAAATCTAGCAAGTGAAAAAGGAGAATGAAAATGAAAAAGAAAAATAAAGGTGGATTGTTATTTTTAATGTCTGTTGTCTTTGGAGGTTTCTTGGGAGGTTTTGTAGGGATGTTTAAGGATGCTGCCGAATCCCACGCAATCATTTTAGATGTAAAAGTCTTGATACCCTGGATATCAACTATTTGTTTACTGATAGGTTTCATTAGTATTCTTTTGACTTTCAATTTCTTAAAGAAAAGCAGAAAATTTCACTCCTTGTATCAAGAGGAAATGGATGATGACCTGAATGAAACCTATTATGTGCAAATGTATCGGAATCTTGAGTTTGGAAGCATTGCTTTTAATATTACAAACGTAGCGATTTTATTGGCTCTCTTCATTTCAGCAAGTGAAATGGTTGTACTAAATGGAAGCCATCTAACCTTATCTCTTTCTTTTTTGGGATTAGTATTGATTTTTAATGTTCAAAAATATTTTTATAAAACCATTGCGATTGTTCGCCAGTTTGATTTGGTATTTTTCTCTATGCCAAAGGATATCTTAGGCTATGTCAATTCTTACGATGAAGGGGAGCGCCAGGCTAATTTGGAACAGAGTTTTCGGATTTTATTCCAATTACATCAGTATGTCTTGCCAGCTTTGTACTTTCTGATTGCTCTCTTTTCTTTACTGACAGGAGAGATTCAGTTACTAGCCTTCTTGTTTGTCGGAGCAATCCATGTTTATATCAATGTGATGCAGTTACCTATGGTGAAACGTTATTTTAAATAAAGGAGTTTCTATGATTCGTGTTGAAAATGTAAGCAAAAGTTTTGGGAGCAAAAAAGCTCTTCATCAGATTTCTTTTGAGATTAAGGAGGGTGAAATCTTTGGTTTTCTTGGCCCTTCTGGCTCAGGTAAAACAACCATGATCAATGTCTTGACAGGTCAGTTGGCTGCAGATCAAGGTAACACAATTTTGTTAGGCAAGAATTCTCAAGATTTAACCTCAAATGATTTGGAACAAATTGGTATTGTTAGTGATGGCAGTGGTTTTTATGAAAAGATGAGTCTTTATAAAAATCTTCTCATCTATGCTAAGTTATATGGTCTCAAGTCAGATAGAGTAGTTCAGGTGCTCCAACAGGTTGGATTGGCAGATGCTAAAGATGTTATCGCAGAAAAACTATCTACAGGAATGAAACAACGAATGTTCTTGGCTCGTGCCCTTCTTAATGCTCCTAAGATTCTCTTTCTAGATGAGCCAACCAGTGGCTTAGACCCTACAACATCCAAGATGATTCATACCCTACTTCAAGAATTAAAGCAAGCGGGGACAACTATCTTTCTGACCACGCATGATATGAATGAGGCAACTCTGCTTTGTGATCGCTTATCTCTTTTGAATAAGGGTAATTTAATAGAGTATGGAAGTCCGCAAGACATTATCCAGAAGTACCATGTGGATAAGAAGGTACGTGTGGTTTATAATGATGGACGAGAACAGATAGTTCCATTTGAAGAATTACCACATTTAGATACGACAGATTTGATGGTGGTTCACTCTTGTGAGCCGACTTTAGAAGAAATCTTTATCAGATTGACAGGAGAAAAGTTAGATGTTTAGAAAATTAAATGCCCTACTATGGTTAAGAGTGCAAGTTCTTATTAGCAATTCAAGTTTGTTAGCAACTTTATTGATGCCTTTTGGTATTGCTGTTCTATATAATGAATTGTCAAATAAGAATGGACAATTGAGCCTATTTTTACTATCTGCTAGCTTGACGATGGTCTTGAGCATGGGAAGTGGTTATATGGTATCGATTATGATGGCAGAAGATAAGGAAAAACGAAATCTCAAATCACTCATCCTAAGTGGTGTGACAGCAATAGAATATACTTTCAGTATGCTCGTTCTACCTATTTTGATAATGTTGGTTGCTATGATTGTACTTCCCATCTATCTTAAAGTAGATGTATCTGGTTATTTATTTGCCTATGCTATCTATTTGCTCCTAGCAACTATTTGTATTATTTTTCTCAACCTTCTAATCGGTGGGGTGTCAGATACTCAATCTAAAGCGCAAGTCTATAGTATCTTTCCTATGTTAATTGTCTCTATTTTACCCATGATTGCTTCTCAAAATGATACGGTTCAAAAAGTGTTGGATTACTCGTTCGTTGGTCCTATTGTAAATCTTTTAAATAAAAAAGGTGGAGAGATATCTTTTTCTAACATCGGTATGTTACTGGCTTGGGTACTTGTATTAGGAATAGCAAACCTCTTTGTATTGAAAAACAGTTATAAAGCAAGATAGGAGACCTTTATGAAACTACTTAAAAATCTTGGCTGGTTTTTTCTAGCTGTTCTATCCTTTTTCTTTGGCTATGGTCTGGTTCAGAGTATGGCTCTGTCAGCTCTTGGACTAGGGGCTTCGATATATGGAGTTTTACCACTTTATATCGCCCTGTCAGGGGCCTATGTTTATGGAATTTACAGATGGTATCAGACAGAAAAGGTTAGCATCCAGACAACAGCTTTTAATCGTCATATCTGGTTGCCTACTCTGGTTTTGCTAGTGGCTATTACAGCCCAGTTCTTTTTACCAGAAGATCCGTCGGTCAGTCAACAAATCGTATCTCAACTGACAGTGGAACAGCCTGCATTTGGTTTCTTTATGGTGGTGGTCTTTGCTCCTTTGACGGAAGAACTTATCTTTAGAGGGATGTTAGCACGCTACCTCTTTCCTAAGCAGGACAATAGGAAACAAACTCTGATTTTTCTTCTGGTATCCAGTCTTCTGTTTGCCTTGATTCATTTCCCAGGTGATGTGCAACAATTTTTTGTCTATTTTAGCCTTGGTTTTAGTTTGGGCTTGGCTTATATTAGCAGAAAAGGTCTGGTCTACAGTATTTCTCTCCACGCTTTGAATAATTTAATCGGCTTTTTGATGATACTCATGCTATAATAGAGTCAGGAGGTCACATGAAACGAGTAATTTTATTAGCAGTGATTCAAGCAGTTGTTCTATTTTTCATCATTGGGGCGCTAGCTTATGCCTTTAAGGGCGATTTCTTCTACAACTATCTAGCAGTTGTCTTTGCTCCTATTGCAGGTGTCTTGCGCTTTGGGACAGCTTATACAACGGAAATTGTCTTGCCTCGAAAGGCAGCTGAAATTGCTGAAAAACGTAAAGCAGGCAAAAATTCAAAATAAAAGAGTCCGGTGAACTTCATCGGATTTTTGTATTGGCGTTAATTTTTAGAGTCTTCACTTGATTTTTAAAGTCAGGCAAACTTTTCTGATGATTTTCATGAAGAGCCTGCGCTTTTATGGTAAAATAGTAACAGAATAAAAGAGGAGAGAAACAATGAAACGTAGTATGTATGCTGGTCGTGTTCGTGAGGAACACATCGGACAAGAAATGACCTTGAAAGGATGGGTTGGTCGTCGTCGTGACTTGGGCGGTTTGATCTTTATCGACCTTCGTGACCGTGAAGGAATCATGCAGTTGGTTATCAACCCTGAAAAAGTATCTGCAGAGATTATGGAAACAGCTGAAAGCCTTCGTAGCGAATTTGTTATCGAGGTGACTGGACAGGTCGCTGCGCGTGAGCAAGCCAATGATAAGTTGCCAACTGGTGCAGTTGAGTTAAACGTGACAGCTCTGACAGTGCTTAATACAGCTAAAACAACCCCATTTGAGATTAAGGATGGCATTGAGGCTAATGACGATACACGTTTACGTTACCGTTACCTTGACCTTCGTCGTCCAGAGATGCTGGAAAACCTCAAACTTCGTGCTAAAGTGACCCACTCTATTCGCAATTACTTGGATGAGTTGGAGTTTATCGACGTGGAGACACCATTCCTTTCTAAGTCAACTCCTGAAGGGGCGCGTGACTATTTGGTGCCGTCTCGTGTTAATAAAGGGCATTTTTACGCTCTTCCTCAAAGTCCACAAATCACGAAACAGCTCTTGATGAATGCTGGTTTTGACCGTTACTACCAAATCGTTAAATGTTTCCGTGACGAGGACTTGCGTGGTGACCGCCAGCCTGAGTTCACACAGGTTGACTTGGAAACATCTTTCCTTACTGAGCAAGAAATCCAAGATATCACAGAAGGTTTGATTGCGCGCGTGATGAAAGAAACTAAAGGCATCGAAGTGACGCTTCCATTTCCTCGTATGAAATATGATGATGCTATGGCTCTTTACGGTTCTGACAAGCCAGATACCCGTTTTGACATGTTGCTTCAGGACCTGACAGCAGTAGTCAAAGGTGTAGACTTTAAAGTCTTTTCAGAAGCACCTGCTGTAAAAGCAATTGTGGTCAAAGGAGCTGCGGACAACTATTCACGTAAAGACATCGACAAGATGACCGAAGTAGCCAAACAGTATGGTGCCAAAGGTCTTGCTTGGGTCAAGGTGGTTGATGGAGAATTAAACGGACCAGTTGCCAAGTTCTTGACTAGCATCCAAGCAGAATTGACAACAGCGCTTGCTCTTGAAGATAAGGACTTGGTTCTCTTTGTGGCGGATACGCTTGAAGTGGCTAATGCAACGCTTGGTGCCCTTCGTGGACGTATTGCCAAAGAGCTTGGTTTGATTGATAATGATAAATTCAACTTCCTTTGGGTTGTTGACTGGCCAATGTTTGAATGGTCTGAAGAAGAAGGTCGTTACATGAGCGCCCACCATCCATTTACTCTACCACAGGAAGAGACTGCTCACGAATTAGAAGGTGATTTGGCGAAGGTTCGTGCCATTGCTTACGATATTGTCTTGAACGGTTATGAACTTGGTGGTGGTAGCCTTCGTATCAACCAAAAAGACCTTCAAGAACGTATGTTCAAGGCTCTTGGTTTCTCAGCCGAAGAAGCAAATGACCAGTTTGGTTTCCTTCTTGAAGCCATGGACTATGGTTTCCCACCACACGGTGGCTTGGCTATCGGGCTTGACCGATTTGTCATGCTCTTAGCAGGAGAAGAAAATATTCGTGAAGTTATTGCCTTCCCTAAGAACAATAAGGCAAGTGACCCAATGACACAAGCTCCTTCAACAGTAGCTCTCAAACAACTAGAGGAACTCAGCTTACAAGTAGAAGAAGATGAAACAAGCAAAACGAATTAAGCGGTGGCGCTATTATCTGCGCCGCTTTGCTCATCAGATAAAAATTTTACGTGTCTTACAAAGCATCTCTCGCGAAAAATATGATGAGAAGATTTCGGCCTCTCTGGTCTATGGATTTTTATCAGCAGTAGCGGTCAATTTCTTTTTCCAACCAGGTCATGTGTATTCGAGTGGTGCGACAGGTCTGGCACAGATTATCTCTGCCTTGAGTAATCACTGGTTTGGTTTTCATATCCCGATTTCGTTGACCTTCTATGCCATTAATTTCCCTTTGATGGTCTTGGCTTGGTATCAAATTGGGCATAAGTTCACCGTCTTTACCTTTATAACGGTATCCATGAGTTCCTTCTTTATCCAGTTTGTCCCTGTGGCGACCTTGACGGAGGATCCCATTATCAATGCCCTTTTTGGGGGTGTTGTCATGGGCTTGGGGATTGGTTTTGCTCTTCGAAACAATATCTCCAGTGGTGGGACGGATATCGTCAGCCTGACTATTCGCAAGAAAACGGGTAAGAATGTTGGTAGTATTTCTTTCTTGGTAAATGGGACCATCATGCTGATAGCAGGCTTGACCTTTGGTTGGGAATACGCTCTCTACTCTATGATTACCATCTTTGTCTCTAGCCGTGTCACAGACGCTGTCTTTACCAAGCAAAAACGGATGCAGGCCATGATTGTGACCAATCATCCAGAGAAGGTAATTGAAAAAATCCATAAAAAATTGCACCGCGGTGCAACCATGATCCACGATGCAGAAGGAACCTATAATCACGAAAGAAAGGCAGTTTTAATCACTGTCATTACACGTGCAGAGTTTAATGAATTTAAACAGATTATGAAACAGGTGGATCCAAGCGCCTTTGTCTCTGTCTCGGAGAATGTTCATATTTTGGGACGGTTCGTTGAAACAGATAATTAGTGATCAAAAAAACCAGCTCGAGCTGGTTTTTATTTTTCGATAATTTTGTGGGCAATCAACTGGCGATAACAAATTTGTTTATTGCTTTTAGCATCATTGATTATCTGGAGGATAGTTTCAAAGGAAACACGACCAAGCTCCAAACTATTGATATCAACATAGGCCGCCAAGTTGAGCTTGGGATTGACTGAGTCGAAGCTGAGGACAGGGACATCCAGTTGGTGTTTTGCGATGTAATCACAGACCCCTGCAGCAAGGAGACTATCAATGGTAATAATAGCGTCAATATTTGAATCGTGTTTGAAGAGAAGTCTACTAAAGCGATAACCATTATCTTCAAGAAATTCAGTAGCAAAGCAAGTCAGATTAGTATCGAGAGGAAGTTGGTGTTGTTTTAGAGCCATCTCGTAACCTGTCAGACGGTCTTGTGTTACGAAGAGTCGCTTAGTACCTCCGATAAAGGCAATTCGCTTGCAGCCTTTTTTGATGAAATACTCTGTCGCATCAAAACCAGCTTGGACATTGTCATTATCGACAAGTGGAATGAAGGGAGATAGAGATTTACCTAAGATAAGGAAAGGAAATTGCTCGTCTGCTACTAACTTAACCAAAGGGTCCTCTTCTTGGGCATAGAGGAAAATCAAACCATCTACACGCTTACCATAGACCATCTGAGAAATAGCTTTAAGGCGCTCTTTTTCATCTTTACCTGTTGCAATCTGAATGGCATAGTGGTTTTCAGATGCGACTTGGGCGATACCACGGAGGACAGATGGGAAGAAAGGATTTTGATAGAAGGCGTCTGAGTCGTCAGGAAGGACCAAGCCGATAACTTGGGTATAACTGCTTACCAAACTACGAGCGTTGAGGTTGGGGTGGTAATTGAGCTCCTTCATAGCCTTGCGAACGCGTTTTTTTGTTTCGTCACTAATGGTTGATTTATTTTGAATAACACGGGTTACGGTTGAAGGCGAAACACCAGCAGCCTTGGCCACGTCTTTAATCGTAACGGGCATAAAAATCTCCTATTTATGGTAATCTGGATCACGGAAATGCGTTTTATAAAAGATAGTGACCAGATACAGAACAAAAAGAATGTTTTGTACAGTAATGAGAGTTGTCATATTTTGGCCAAATAGTCCCAAAATAAGCGTAATCAGAGTAGGTAATCCTAAACAGTTCAAGATAAAATGGTAGCACTCTTTAAAGGTCCTAAATGAAAAGAGGCGTGATTTCTTAGTGATATAAAGGAGAAGACTCGCTCCTAGAGAGACAATAAAGAAATTCAAACCAAAGAGGAAGCTCGCACCGAGAACTAGGAAGAGACTGATATAGACACGATTTTGCTGATACCAGTCTTTAGAAATGGCTTGGGTCAAGCTGTCTTTACTTTTGAAACTCTCAGTCTCAATCGCTCGGTAAGAGATACGGGTCAGCTCTTTACTTTCCTTGCTGATGACTAGCTCATTCGTATCGAAATGCAGTTGCAAGTCCTTAGGTAATTCCTTGCTTTGACTTGGACCGATTACAATAGAAGGCGCTTGACTAGCTGTTCCTGTATAAGTAAATTTACCATCAACAATTGCAGCATGTTCAGAGAGATCCTGGACAACCTTATCTGTCAATGGTTCATAGACATTATCGATAAAAGTTTCTAGTGGATAAGTCTCCTGGGAGCTATTTTGGATGGCAATAGGTACCATAGATAAGCTGATAAGGAAGATACTGGTAAAGAGAAGTTGGAACCAGTTGAGTCCGAAACGTTTGGACAGGGGCTTACGAAATCCCCAAATACTTGAAAAATAGGAAAATGGATATGGAAGCATAGGTATCTTTCTAAAAGGTGTTTTCTATATGAGTATTATTATATAGAGAAATGTGCTTTATTTCAAGTCTAGGAGAAAAATTGCTTGTTGTAAGGATATTACTTACAGTAACAATCGCTAATACTCAATGAAAATCAAAGAGCAAACTAGGAATCTAGCCGCAGGTTGCTCAAAACACTGTTTTGAGGTTGTGGTTAGAACTGACGAAGTCAGTAACCGTACTGCGGCAAGGTGAAGCTGACGTGGTTTGAAGAGATTCTCGAAGAGTATAAAATGAAAAAGGGTGGCGGGGATATATTATCCCTTGTCGCCACCACTTGTAAGTCCTGAAACAAAGTTCTTTTGTAGGAAGAAGAAGAGAATACAGATTGGAAGGGCAATGAGGATAGCACCTGCTGAGAAGTAGGCAATCTTCAAGTTTTTCACATTGCTGACGAAGGTTTGGAGACCAACGGCAACAGTAAAGTATTCTTTCTCACGAAGCAAGAAACTAGAGAGGATGTAGTCCCCAAAAGGTCCCATGAAGGCCCAGAGAGCTTGTACGGCAACCATTGGGCGAACAAGTGGAAGAACAATTTGCCAGAAGCGGCGGAAGTGTCCTGCACCGTCTAGTTTTGCAGATTCGTCTAGAGACATTGGCACTGTATCGAAGTAGCCTTTCATGAGCCAAGCATTCATCGGGATACCACCACCAACGTAGAGGAAGATGAGGAACCAGCTGTGGTTAAGGGCGTTCAACATAAGCGCCATAACGAAGAAGGCTGTCAAAGCGGCCATGGTTGGCACCATTTGGATAATCAAGAAGAAGACCAAACTTTGTTTACGAGCCAAGAAGTTGTAACGGCTGTAGGCATAACCAGCAAGTACGATAATACTTGTTTGAACTGCCATGGTAACCAAGGCGATGATCAAGGTATTGAGATACCATGTACCGTATAGGGTTTCAGTAAAGAGTCCTTTAAAGTTATCAAAATTGAAGTTGATGTTCGTATCGAGTTTAAAGGCTGCGACGTTACCTGCTTTAAAGGCTGACATGATGGTAATCAATAGTGGATAGATGATGACAATTGATAGGCCGATCAAGTAGAGATAAGTAAGGGTTTGAGTCAGTCTACGTTTGAGTTTAATTGAGTTATTCATCTTAGACGTCCTCCATATCAAATGCGTGTAGTTTCTTGAATGCGATCATAGAGATTGAGATGACAATGATAGAGATAATCAAGGTAACAGCTGCCGCCATTGAGTATTGAGGAGATGTACCTGTTGTCAAACGGTAGATCCATGAGATCAAGATATCAGTTGAACCAGCTCCACCACCGACACTACCAGGTCCTCCACCATTGAAGAGGTACATGATAGAGAAGTTGTTAAAGTTGAAGGTGTATTGACTGATCAAAGTAGGTGCCGCAACAGCTAAGATCATTGGGAAAGTGATGTTGCGGAATTTTTGCCAAGCATTGGCACCATCAATATAAGCTGCTTCGTAAAGGTCGTTAGGAATAGATTGCAAGATACCCAAAGTCAAAACGTAGATGTATGGGAATCCAAGCCAACCTTGCATCATAATCAAGGCAATCTTAGTCCAAGTTGGGTCTGTTTTCCAAGGAATAAGAGCACCATCAAGGAAAGGAAGGAATTTAGCCAAGATTGGCAATACTTGAGTGTTGATAGCACCAACACTATCGTTAAACATGTTTGAGAATGTCAAGATAGTGATGAAGGCTGGAACAGCCCAAGGAAGAAGGAAAATAACACCAAAGATACGTTTTCCTTTGATAAATGGTTGGTTAGCAATGATAGCTGTGAAGATACCAATCACGATCTGTAAAGTTGAGGCAGATAAAGCCCAAATGATAGTCCAAGAAAGAACGGCACCAAAGGCTGAACGGAAGGTACTCAAGCTCCAGATGTTTGTGAAGTTAGTTAAACCAACCCAGTCCAACAATTTGTTTGGTGGCAAGTGTTGGAAGTCATAGTTGGTAAAGGCAATCATCAAGGTTACGATAACTGGGAAGATAATCGCAAAAGTCATGGCAACATAAGATGGAATGATCAAGAGGTAAGGGAAGCCATTTTCATAGATTCCTTTGACCATTTCTTTAAAAGTAAGAGCTACTGGTATGCCATTGTTAATGTGTTTAGCAGTTGTATGTGCATCCTTGATATTTGCGAAATAAAAGAGTACATAAACGACTACAAAGATTAAATGGAAGGCACCACGAATCAGCATAAAAAGGGAATTATCACGACCTGGTTTGTCACCAAGAGTGATAAGATTGCTCAATTCAGGGGCTGCAAGTGCTAGGAAGTAGAGGACAAATACAAGGGTTACACCAAGGAAGATAAAACCTTTGGCTTTTTGTTTATTGTAAATCTGTCCTAACCCAGGAATGATAGACAGCAGGGCTGCTTTACTAGGTTGTTGCTTTTCCATAATAACTCCTTTCATAGGATACTGGTTTCTAGTTAAAACCCAAACTATATATGTTTTCTATTGATAAATTCAAAGGGGGATTTGAATTCCACCCCCCTTGAACAAATTTTTTTATTCACCAAATTTTTGTTTGATTGTTTCTTTGATCAATGTTACAGCATCGTTAGCAGCTGTTTTCGCATCTTTCTTACCACTTACAGCATCGAAGAGCATATTTTTCGCTGGATCCCAAACTGCAGACATTTGAGAGATGTTTGGCATTGGTTGAGCGTTCTTGAACTGTTTGATAACAGCTGTTGTCAACTCATCGTTTTTACCTTCAGCGTATGAACGAGCCTCAGTGTTAGCTGGGATTTCGTTAGTTTTATCGTATAATACTTTTTGTTGTTCAGTTGAAACAAGGAAGTCTACAAATTTTTGAGAAGCTTCAAGGTTCTTAGTGGCTTGAGGGATGACCCAAGCTTTACCACCACCGAAGGCAGCATATTCTTTTCCATTTGGAAGAGTAGGGATAGTCGCAACACCGTAGTTTACTTTAGCATCTTTAAAGGCTTGAGCTTTCCAAGGTCCGTCGATGATAGCAGCTGTTTTACCTTCTTGGAAATGAGTTTGAATTAAGTTTCCAGAACCTTCTGTATCTTGCATACCTTTAGGCCATTTTTCATACCAAGATTTAGCGTAGTTGATACCTGTAATTGAACCTTCGTTTGCAAGACCGATATCTTTAGGATTTTTACCGTTATCGCCAAATACATAAGCTCCGTTACCAGCAAGAAGTCCGTATGCATAGTAGAAGTTTGTCCAGTCAGCTAGGAAGGCAGTAGTTTTGCCGTCTTCACCAGCGAAGGCATATTTGCTATCTTTAGCAAGGTTTTCTAAGTCAGCAAAAGTTTTTGGAGCTTCTTTTATCAAGTCTTTGTTGTAGTACATAACTAGTGACTCGATAACGGCTGGAGCACCGTAAACTTTACCGTCAGCAGCTGTTACAAGAGATTTAGTTTTATCATCTGTTTTAGCGCTGTCGCTCAATTTCACTTCTGAAAGTTGTCCGTCAGTACCGAGGCTACCTACACGGTCGTATGGAGCCATCATAATGTCAGGGACATTACCAGATTGGTTGTCAAGAGAAAGTTTATCAAGACCTCCTAGAGCATCACCAGTTTTAAGAGTGACTTTTACTCCAGTTTCTTTTTCATAAGCTTTAGCAACTTCTTCAATATAGCTCTTATATCCCTCGTCTACATATACAGTGAGTTCTTTCGCTTCAGATGAACCAGAATCAGCAGGCTTATCAGCAGTTTTGCTTCCGCAAGCTACCAAAAGCAAGCTAGCAAGTGTAACAGTTCCAAGCACAGCAGCGCTCTTCATGAATTTAGATGACATAGTGTATTCCTCCTAAAGAATAACAAATTTTATAATGAGGAAACGCAAACGTTTTCCTTTATGGGACTAGTATAGCACAATCGGAAAGCGGTTGCAAGTGTTTTTTGTAAAAATTTTTAAAAAAATTGTGAAAAAAGTAAACGCTTCATCGTCATATAATAGTAGAAAATCCCAAAAATCGGTTTTGTTTTAAATTTAAAAAAAGTTGAGAAAACGATTGCCTAATTTACAAATGGAAAGCAGGGAGGATTCTCACTTTATTTTTGCTTAATGAGATAAGTGAAACCCGTATTCCTATTTTGTTTGTTTCCTGAAAGAATATATATACGAGTAAGAAGAAAAAATTTTAAAAAAATAATCAAAAAAGTTATCTAAAACCGCTTGCATTTATCAAGAAAATGAGCTATACTAGTAATAGCGCAAACGTTTGCGTTCATAAAAATGTAATATCTAACTATAAACACATGAGGTGCTTATTATGAAAAAACGTCAAAGTGGTGTGTTGATGCACATTTCTTCTCTTCCAGGAGCATACGGAATCGGATCATTTGGTAAAAGTGCTTACGACTTCGTTGATTTCTTGGTTCGCACAAAACAACGTTACTGGCAAATCCTTCCACTAGGAACAACTAGTTACGGAGACTCTCCTTACCAATCTTTCTCAGCCTTCGCAGGGAACACTCATTTTATCGATTTAGATATCTTGGTGGAACAAGGCTTGTTGCAAGCAAGTGACCTTGAAGGGGTTGACTTTGGTAGTGATGCGTCTGAAGTTGATTATGCGAAAATCTACTATGCACGTCGTCCTCTTTTAGAAAAAGCGGTAAAACGTTTCTTGGAAGTAGGAGATGTTAAAGACTTTGAGAAATTTGCTCAAGACAACCAATCATGGCTTGAACTCTTTGCAGAGTATATGGCTATCAAAGAGCATTTTGACAATCTTGCTTGGACTGAATGGCCAGATGCAGATGCTCGCGCTCGTAAAGCTACAGCACTTGAAAGCTACCGTGAGCAATTGGCAGACAAGTTGGTTTACCACCGTGTGACTCAATACTTCTTCTTCCAACAATGGTTGAAATTGAAAGCTTACGCTAACGACAACCACATCGAAATCGTTGGGGACATGCCAATCTACGTAGCGGAAGATTCAAGCGATATGTGGGCAAATCCACATCTCTTCAAGACAGATGTCAATGGTAAGGCTACTTGCATCGCAGGATGCCCACCAGATGAATTTTCTGCAACTGGTCAGCTTTGGGGTAACCCAATCTATGACTGGCAAGCAATGGACAAAGATGGCTACAAATGGTGGATTGAGCGCTTGCGTGAAAGCTTCAAAATCTACGACATCGTTCGTATCGACCACTTCCGTGGTTTCGAATCTTACTGGGAAATCCCTGCTGGTTCTGATACAGCAGCACCTGGTGAGTGGGTGAAAGGTCCTGGCTACAAGCTTTTTGCAGCCGTTAAGGAAGAGCTTGGTGAGCTAAACATCATCGCAGAAGACCTTGGCTTCATGACAGACGAAGTTATCGAATTGCGTGAACGTACTGGCTTCCCAGGAATGAAGATTCTTCAATTTGCTTTCAACCCAGAAGATGAAAGCATCGATAGCCCACACTTGGCACCTGCTAACTCAGTTATGTACACAGGAACACACGATAACAACACGGTCCTTGGTTGGTACCGTAACGAGATCGATGATGCGACTCGTGAATACATGGCTCGCTACACTAACCGTAAAGAATACGAAACAGTGCCACATGCTATGCTTCGTACAGTCTTTTCATCAGTTAGCTTCATGGCAATTGCAACGATGCAAGATTTGCTAGAATTGGATGAGGCAGCTCGTATGAACTTCCCATCTACCCTTGGTGGAAACTGGTCTTGGCGTATGACTGAAGATCAATTGACACCAGCTGTCGAGGAAGGTTTGCTTGACTTGACAACAATCTATCGCCGAATCAATGAAAATTTGGTAGAATTAAAGAAATAATACAATATCAGGAGACACCTTAAACATGTTATCACTACAAGAATTTGTACAAAATCGTTACAATAAAACCATTGCAGAATGTAGCAATGAAGAGCTTTACCTGGCTCTTCTTAACTACAGCAAGCTTGCAAGTAGTCAAAAACCAGTTAACACTGGTAAGAAAAAAGTTTACTACATCTCAGCTGAGTTCTTGATTGGTAAACTTTTGTCAAACAACTTGATCAACCTTGGTCTTTACGACGATGTTAAAAAAGAACTTGCAGCTGCAGGTAAAGACTTGATCGAAGTTGAAGAAGTTGAATTGGAACCATCTCTTGGTAATGGTGGTTTGGGACGTTTGGCTGCCTGCTTTATCGATTCAATTGCTACTCTTGGTTTGAACGGTGACGGTGTAGGTCTTAACTACCACTACGGTCTTTTCCAACAAGTTCTTAAAAATAACCAACAAGAAACAATTCCAAATGCATGGTTGACAGAGCAAAACTGGTTGGTTCGCTCAAGCCGTAGCTACCAAGTGCCATTTGCTCACTTCACATTGACATCAACTCTTTACGATATCGATGTACCTGGTTACAAGACAGAAACTAAGAACCGCTTGCGTTTGTTTGACTTGGATTCAGTTGATTCTTCAATCATTAAAGACGGTATCAACTTTGACAAGACAGACATCGCTCGCAACTTGACTCTTTTCCTTTACCCAGATGATAGTGACCGTCAAGGTGAATTGCTCCGTATCTTCCAACAATACTTCATGGTTTCAAACGGTGCGCAATTGATCATCGACGAAGCAATCGAAAAAGGAAGCAACTTGCATGACCTTGCTGACTACGCAGTTGTACAAATCAATGATACTCACCCATCAATGGTTATCCCTGAATTGATTCGTCTTTTGACTGCTCGTGGTATCGAGCTTGACGAAGCAATCTCAATCGTTCGTAGCATGACTGCCTACACTAACCACACAATCCTTGCTGAAGCCCTTGAAAAATGGCCTCTTGAATTCTTGCAAGAAGTGGTTCCTCACTTGGTACCAATCATCGAAGAATTGGACCGTCGTGTGAAAGCAGAAGTGAAAGATCCAGCTGTTCAAATTATTGACGAGAGTGGACGTGTTCACATGGCTCACATGGATATCCACTACGGATACAGTGTTAACGGAGTAGCAGCACTTCACACTGAAATCTTGAAGAACTCTGAGTTGAAAGCTTTCTACGACCTTTACCCAGAAAAATTCAACAACAAAACAAACGGTATCACTTTCCGTCGTTGGCTCATGCATGCTAACCCAAGATTGTCTCACTACTTGGATGAGATTCTTGGAGATGGTTGGCACCATGAAGCAGATGAGCTTGAAAAACTTTTGTCTTATGAAGACAAAGCAGCTGTCAAAGAAAAATTGGAAAGCATCAAGGCTCACAACAAACGTAAATTGGCTCGTCATTTGAAAGAACACCAAGGTGTGGAAATCAATCCAAACTCTATCTTTGATATCCAAATCAAACGTCTTCACGAGTACAAACGCCAACAAATGAACGCTTTGTACGTGATCCACAAATACCTTGACATCAAAGCTGGTAACATCCCTGCTCGCCCAATCACAATCTTCTTTGGTGGTAAAGCAGCTCCAGCCTACACAATCGCTCAAGACATCATCCACTTGATCCTTTGCATGTCAGAAGTTATTGCTAACGATCCAGCAGTAGCTCCACACTTGCAAGTAGTTATGGTTGAAAACTACAACGTTACTGCAGCAAGCTTCCTTATCCCAGCATGTGATATCTCAGAACAAATCTCACTTGCTTCTAAAGAAGCTTCAGGTACTGGTAACATGAAATTCATGTTGAACGGAGCTTTGACTCTTGGTACTATGGACGGTGCTAACGTGGAAATCGCTGAGTTGGTTGGCGACGAAAACATCTACATTTTCGGTGAAGATTCAGAAACTGTTATCGACCTTTACGCAAAAGCAGCTTACAAATCAAGCGAATTCTACGCTCGTAAAGCTATCAAACCATTGGTTGACTTCATTGTTAGCGATGCAGTTCTTGCAGCTGGAAACAAAGAGCGCTTGGAACGTCTTTACAATGAATTGATCAACAAAGACTGGTTCATGACTCTTCTTGACTTGGAAGACTACATCAAAGTCAAAGAGCAAATGTTGGCTGACTACGAAGACCGTGACGCATGGTTGGATAAAGTTATCGTTAACATTTCTAAAGCAGGATTCTTCTCATCTGACCGTACAATCGCTCAGTATAACGAAGATATCTGGCACTTGAACTAAGATACAAATTTATACTAATACATTTTGTAAAAAAGCGAGTTTCGATTGAAATTCGCTTTTTTTGAATGCTATGGATTTTGGTTAATTCTGTCTAAAAATAGGGAAATCCTAGATACAGTGAAGGCTTTAAATGCTGGTTTTTACTGTCTTCAGCCTTATATTTTTTCGTAGTTGATTACCTCATATATCTTGTATTCGCTTACACAAAGTATTATAATATGATTGTAGGAAAGAAGGTGTTTTTATGTGGAAAAAATATTTTTCAAAATATAGATGGACTGATTTATTTTGGATTTTATTTGTTATTTTGACATGCCTCTTGGCGGGTAATGATACTCTTTTCCCCCTTACCCATCAAGAAATCTCTTATCATGGGTGCTTATCGGGAATTACACTTGCCTTATTTCACTTACTATTTATTGATAAGTTTGTTATTTCGAATCGAAAATAAATGGAGAAGCTAAAAGCTTTAAATGTTTTAGACTTTTCGGATAGATAGTTTAAAAATTGAAATTTAAAACCGCAGATCTTTTTGAAATGCGGTTTTTGTGTCAATTATAGTACTTTTCCAACCAGAATCTCAGCTTCAATAGTAATCTCTGTCAGTTGGCTCCAGTCAATCTTAGTCTGGTCGATGTGAAAGAGTAGGGGCGTCATGCTGAGTAGGGCTTGGAGCTGCTCTGTTGTGATAGGCTTGGTTAGTGAGGCAGTTTTACTGGATAAGATAGTGAAGTTGTTTTGGAAATGATTTTTGATATCTTGGTTGGAATAGTCCTTGTTTGTCAGCTGGTCTTGTACCTTCTGACGGATTTCCTTGAGGTGATTTTTAGTTGGAATAACCTTTATCAAGATGCCGTCTTTGGATAAAACGCGACGAAATTCTCCATAGTTGGCAGGTGAGAAGATATCAAGCAGGATATCCATGCTAGCGTCTTTTATAGGAAGACGAGCCAAGTCACCAACGAACCAGTTGACTGCCCAGTTTGGTTCACTCTTGGCAGCGATTTGGACGGAATCTTTGGAAATATCAAAGGCATAGAAGGTTTTGTCAGGATGACTTTCTTGAAGTTTGCGAGAATAGAATCCTTCGCCACAACCGATATCTAAAATTGTTTTGGCATTTTTTGAGTTTGAAAGTAAATCAGAGACGACCTCTAGAATAGCCTGATAAAAGCCGGCTTCTAGGATTTGTTGACGGTTTTGAAAATTTTCCTTGTCATAGTTAGCAGATTGCTTGATTTGAGGGGCTAGATTGACATAGCCAAATTTCGCCAAGTCAAAAGAATGACGGTTGCAGCACTTGAGACTGCTCTCTACTAAGGTCAGATTTTCTTGACAGATAGGACAGGCAAAGGCAGTCGCAGAAGCAAAACGCTGAAGTTTGGGTTTGAGATTTGTATTCATAGTTTAAGTGTATCAAAAGAGGCAAATGAAAGCAACTTTAGGAGTAAGTAGATGGGAGATTCAGTAGAAATAAAACTAATACTCTTCGAAAATCAAATTCAAACCACGTCAACGTCGCCTTGCCGTACTCAAGTACAGCCTGCGGCTAGTTTCCTAGTTTGCTCTTTGATTTTCATTGAGTATAATTCTCCAATTTATGAAATGACATTGCTTTTATATCTAAATTGCTATATAATAATGATAAGGAGGAAATAAGTATGTTAAAAGAAGTACTAACCGTTGCAAAAGTTGCGAAAAAATCATCACTCTTTTTGGGTGGTGTCGCATTTGGTACCCTTGGTTTGAAGATCTTGGCAAGTAAGGAAGCTAAAAAAGGTTATTCTAAAGCTTTGGCTAAGGCTTACAAGTTGAAAGACGAGCTAGATGCATCTGTTTCTGTCGTGAAGCAACATGGAGACGATGTCTTGCAAGATGCTAAATATTTGTACGAGCAAGAGAAAAAAGAAGAGCAATTAGATAGCCTTATAGGAGAATAATATGTCTTTTAAAGTGCTACATAGAGGATACCAACATATCCGACTATCATCTTCTTTTTCACTCACCTTGGATATTCAAGACTATCTTCGTTCCTTGGCTAGAGATGAAAAGGGGATTGAGTCTATCCAGTTTTACATGGATCAACAGCACTTTACTCTACGTATAAAAGAAGGCTTTTCTGTATTAGATAATGCAGAAGCCTTTTTAAAAAGAATTGATAAAGGGAAAGTTTCTGAGTTGATGACTCTTCCCATTCGTAGAGAAGAGAGTGCTTATTCTATTGTTTCAGGTGCAGCGATTAAGCGTATACTTTTTCGTAGTTTTGTGCCGTACCCTATTCGCTATATATGGACTTGTTATCAGGCTTTTGGCTATATTAGAGAAGCCTATCAAACACTAGCGCGTAAGGAACTAACGATGGAGGTCTTGGACTGTTCGGCGATTTTATTGTCCTTGTTTATGAACCAATCCAAGACAGCTAGCAATATCATGTTTATGCTTGATTTGGGGAATCATTTAGATCAGTGGTCCTTGAAAAAAACTGCAACAGATTTAGAACAAAGCCTTCTTGCAAAAGAGAGCGACGTATTCTTAGTACAGGGCGATACGGTTGTTAGTATCAAGAGTTCCGATGTTCAAATAGGAGATGTCTTGGTCCTATCTCAAGGAAATGAAATTCTGTTTGATGGACAAGTAGTTTCAGGTTTAGGTATGGTCAACGAAAGTTCCTTGACGGGAGAGAGTTTTCCAGTTGAAAAAAGAGAGTCTGATTTAGTTTGTGCAAATACAGTATTAGAAACTGGAGAGTTACGCATTCGTGTAACCGATAATCAGATGAACAGCCGGATTTTACAACTGATTGAGTTGATGAAGAAATCTGAAGAAAACAAGAAAACGAAACAACGCTATTTCATCAAGATGGCGGATAAGGTCGTCAAATATAATTTCTTGGGGGCTGGGCTGACTTACCTATTGACAGGTTCTTTTTCTAAGGCTATTTCTTTCCTATTGGTCGATTTCTCCTGCGCTTTGAAAATCTCTACTCCTGTAGCTTATTTAACAGCTATCAAGGAGGGGTTGAATCGTGAAATGGTGATTAAGGATGGAGATATTCTGGAGAAATATCTGGAAGTTGATACTTTCTTGTTTGATAAGACGGGAACAATCACAACTAGTTATCCTATAGTTGAAAAGGTGTTACCTTTTGGGGACTATAGTGAGGAAGATATTCTCAGAATCAGTGCCTGTCTTGAGGAACACATTTATCATCCTATTGCTAATGCCATCGTCAAGCAAGCTGAGATAGAGGGAATTGAACATGAGGAAATGCATGGGAAACTCCAATATATCGCAAGCAAGGGGATTAAATCTCATATAGATGGGCAACCAGTTCTTATTGGAAATTATGTCTTGATGCAGGATGAGCAAATTCATATCAATTCAGAACAAAATGCTTTAATTGAAGAGTACAAGAGTCACTATAATCTCTTATTCTTGGCTTATCAGAATGAATTGATTGGAATGTTCTGTATTCATACTCCGTTGAGAAAAGAAGCAAAAGCAGCCTTGGAGAAACTTAAGGCACAAGGGAAAAAATTGATTCTGGCAACAGGGGACACCCTGGTTAGAACAGAGGAATTAGTCAAAGATTTGCCCTTTGATCAGGTCTATACAGACTTGAAACCTGATGGGAAATTTGAGCTAGTAGAGGAACTGCAGAAAGCAGGTCACACTATTTTGATGGTTGGAGATGGATTGAATGACTCAGCGGCTCTAACCCTATCAGATATCGGTGTGGTGATGAATGAGAGTGCAGATATTTCTAAGCAGATGAGTGATATCTTATTGTTAGATAATCGTTTGGATTTCTTCCAAGAGTTGGATTGGCTATCATCATCTTTGCAAACACTCATCAAGAAGAATATTCAAGATACCGTTGTCGTAAATAGTAGTTTGATTGGCTTTGGCTTGTTTAATTGGCTCAGTCCTTCAAATCTCTCTATCTTACATAATCTAACAACCTTGCGCATTGTACTGCGTAGCCTGTCTATTAAAAATAGATAGATGAGAGTTGTTAACAGCAAAAAGGAGTTACCTTTATCGAGGTTAACTCCTTTGTTTATAGGTAAATGTTGAACAATTTAGTAAGTCAATACAAAGTATTTTTTCTTACCACGACGGATAACAGTCAGTTCATTCTCTAACTTATCTGCGTCACTCAAGACATAGTCAAGGTCTTGGATACGGTCGCCATTTACGTAGATAGCTCCGTTTTGGACGTCTTCACGGGCTTGGCGTTTTGAGTTTACTACACCAGATGAGACGAGCAGTTCCACGATATTGTGGTTTTCGTCTGCTTGTACTTGGTAGTTTGGCACTCCACGAAGTCCTTGTTTGAGCTCTTTAACAGAAAGGTTTTTGATGTTTCCTGCAAAGAGTTGCTCAGTGATGTTGAGGGCTTCTTTGTAAGCTTCTTCTCCATGTACAAGTGTTACTACTTCACGAGCGAGGACTTTTTGAGCCAAACGTTCGTGTGGTGCTGCTTCGAATTGTTTACGGATGTCTTCAATCTCGTCTAATGACAAGAAAGTAAAAATCTTCAAGAAACGAACAGCGTCAGCGTCCATCACGTTCATCCAGAATTGGTACATTTCGTATGGAGAAGTCTTTTCAGGGTTGAGCCAAACAGCGTTTCCTTCAGATTTACCAAATTTCTTACCAGTTGCATCTGTGATAAGCGGAACAGTGATAACGTGACCAGTTTTATCAGCCTTACGACGAAGCAATTCAGTACCAGCTGTCATATTTCCCCACTGGTCAGAACCACCGATTTGTAGCGTCACATTGTGGTCTTGGTTAAGGACGAAGAAGTCGTAACCTTGCATGATTTGGTAAGCAAACTCAGTGTAAGAAATTCCTGTTTCGATCCGTTTTTTAACAGACTCTTTACTCATCATGTAGTTGACAGTGAAGTATTTTCCGATATCACGGAGGAAGTCAATGAAGCTGATGCTGCCAAACCAGTCGTAGTTGTTGACCATGACAGCTTTATTTTCCCCATTTTCAAAGTCAAGAAAACGAGAAAGTTGTCCTTGGATAGACTTGACCCAGCCATCTACTGTGTCTTTTGTTTGGAGACTACGTTCAGCATCTTTGAAGGACGGATCTCCGATGAGACCTGTAGCACCGCCAACGAGCGCATAAGGTTTGTGACCTGCTAGTTGCAAGCGACGACTTGTCAAGATTGCGACAAGGTGGCCTAGGTGAAGGCTGTCAGCAGTTGGATCGTAGCCAGTATAATAAGAAACTTGACCTTCTTCTAGGGCTTTACGCAAAGCTTCTTCATCAGTCGTTTGAAAAATCAAACCACGCTCTTTTAGCTCATCAAAAATGTGCATGTGTCTTTTCTCCTTTATAAAATATTGTTTCTACCTATTGTATCACAAACTCGGGCAATAGCCTAGTAGAATAAGGAAGAAAGTAGCTATTTTATTGAAAGTTTACCTTTTATGGTATAATAGTTACAGTGAGGAAATCCATGCAAAATCAATTAAATGAATTAAAACGAAAAATGCTGGAATTTTTCCAGCGAGTAAAATCAAAAATAAATCATAGAAAATCAGAGAAAGTCTCAGAAGTGAAGAAGTCGGATGGGACAGGTGGGAAAGTTCTGGCTATCCTAGGTAGCATTTTAGTTGCTATTAAGGGCATTCTGAATACTCTCTTTATTCTAGGCTTTATCGGTGGACTTTTTGGTGCAGGTGTAGCTCTTGGTTATGGAGTTGCTTTGTTTGACAAGGCTAAGGTTCCCCAATCGGAGGACTTGGTCAAGCAGGTTAAAAATATTTCTTCCATCTCAGAAATTGTTTATGCAGATGGGAGTGTCATTGCTTCTATCGAGAGCGACCTACTGCGAACTTCTGTTTCATCTGAGGAAATATCGGACAATCTCAAAAAGGCTATCGTTGCAACTGAGGACGAACATTTTCTTGAACATAATGGGGTTGTACCAAAAGCTGTGATTCGGGCGACTTTGGGAACCTTTGCAGGTTTGGGCTCATCTAGTGGGGGCTCGACCTTGACCCAACAGTTAATCAAACAACAAGTGGTTGGAGATGCTCCGACTTTGGCTCGTAAGGCTACAGAAATTGTTGATGCCCTTGCCTTGGAACGCAGCATGAGCAAGGATGAAATCTTGACTACTTATCTCAATGTTGCTCCCTTTGGTCGAAATCATAAAGGGCAGAATATTGCAGGTGCCCAGCAAGCTGCTGAAGGGATTTTCGGTATCGATGCTAACAAGCTGAGTATTCCCCAAGCTGCCTTCCTAGCAGGTTTGCCACAGAGTCCGATTACTTATTCCCCTTATGAAAATACTGGAGAGTTAAAGAGTGATGAAGACTTAGAACTTGGTTTGAAGCGGGCCAAGGATGTTCTCTACAACATGTACCGTACGGGTGCTCTGACTCAGGAAGAATACGACCAGTACAAGGACTATAATCTCAAACAAGACTTCTTGCCATCAGGAACTGTCAATGTTGTTTCGAGGGATTATCTCTACTTTACAGCTATGGCTGAAGCGACAGACCGTATGTATGATTATTTAGTTCGACAGGACAATGTCTCTAACCAAGAGTTGAAAAATGAAGCGATTCGAAAGGCTTATCATGAGAGAGCTGAGCAGGAACTAAGTAATGGTGGCTACAAAATCACTACAACGATCAATAAAAAAATCCATGCGGCCATGCAAAATGCAGTTGCGAACTATGGTCATTTAGTAGATGATTCGACTGGGCAACCTGAAGTAGGGAATGTTTTGATGGACAATAAAACGGGGGCTGTTCTAGGCTTTGTTGGTGGTCGTAATTACCAGACTAACCAAAACAATCACGCCTTTGATACCAAGCGTTCGCCAGCCTCTACAACCAAGCCTTTGCTGGCCTACGGAATTGCCATTGACCAAGGTTTGATGGGAAGTGCTAGCATATTGTCAAATTATCCTACAAATTTTGCAAATGGTAGTCCGATTGTGCATGGTAGTAGTAAAGGCACAGATATGGTCAATTTGGGTGATGCTTTAAACTATTCATGGAATATTCCAGCCTATTGGACCTATCGCATGCTTCGTGAAAAAGGTGTCGATGTTAAGAGCTATATGGAGAAAATGGGTTACGAGATTCCAGAGTACGGTATCGAAAGTCTGCCTATGGGCGGCGGTATTGAAGTCACAGTCGCCCAGCATACCAATGGTTATCAAACAATTGCCAATAACGGTGTCTACCATCAGAAACATGTGATTTCTAAGATTGAATCATCTGATGGTAGAGTAATCTATGAATTTCAAGACAAGCCAGTTCAAGTGTACTCGAAGGCAACGGCAACAATTATGCAGAGTTTGCTTCGTGAGGTGATTTCATCTCGAATCACTTCAAGTTTCCAAACGGATTTGGCTTCTATCAATTCAAGCTTAGCTCGTGCAGACTGGATTGGTAAGACTGGTACAACCAATGAAGATGAAAATATGTGGCTCATGCTGTCAACACCAAGATTGACTCTAGGTGGTTGGCTAGGGCATGATGACAACCGCCCAATGGCTAAGGGGGCTGGACATTATCGAAATGCCAAATATATGGCTTACTTGGTCAATGCTATCCAACAGGCTGAGCCTGGTGTTTGGGGCAATGAACGCTTTAATCTTGATTCTAGTGTGACCCAATCTCAGGTCCTCAGATCTACAGGACAGAAGCCAGGCAAAGTATCCGTTAATGGAAAAACAGTGGATCTTTCAGGGGCTACTGTAACGAGCTATTGGGCTAATAAGGCGGGAGCTCCTACGACTAGCTATCACTTTGCTATTGGAGGAAGTGAAGCAGATTATCAAAATGCTTGGTCAAGTATTATTGGTAGTTTCTCATCTACGCCAAGTTCAAGTAGTAGTTCTAGCAGTACATCAAGTTCATCATCTACACAACCAAATAGTAGAAGGTAGAGCTATAAAATAAAAATATTATATAACGGTCTTGAATCTCGTTAAGAGAGAAGCAAGGCCGTTATTGTGCTCTTAAAGATAAAAGCTATTATAAAAATTGTTAGTAAAATGTCTAATATATATTGCAATCTAGATAATATTGCAGAGATTATTCGTGATTTTAGAATAGAAATTCCCTGAAAATTCTATTGTTTTTGACGTCCTAGTTTATTAATGATATAGAAGAATATTCTCCATTTATCAGTAATATCATTTTTGTTTAGTCGTTTTATGTTAATCGAAAGTTCTTCTGGAGTAGTGAAATTTCTCTTTGTTAAGGATGAAAGCAGACTAGCTTCTGCTTTTTTATCTATATTACTTTACCGGTAAATAAAAAAGTTAAAAAAATCACAAAAATACTTGAAGAAACAAACGAAAAGGCTTACAATTATATTGTAAATAGTACAAATAAAAAAACGGAGGAATGCTTTATGAAAGCCTATACTTATGTTAAACCAGGACTTGCTTCTTTTGTTGACGTTGACAAACCAGTTGTTCGCAAGCCAACAGACGCTATTGTGCGTATCGTAAAAACCACTATTTGTGGAACAGACCTCCATATTATCAAAGGGGATGTTCCCGCTTGCCAAAGTGGTACCATTCTTGGTCACGAAGGGATTGGGATTGTTGAAGAAGTTGGAGAAGGAGTTTCGAACTTCAAAAAAGGCGACAAGGTCTTGATTTCTTGTGTCTGTGCCTGTGGTAAATGCTACTACTGTAAAAAAGGAATTTATGCCCATTGTGAAGACGAAGGGGGCTGGATTTTCGGTCACTTAATTGATGGTATGCAGGCTGAATATCTACGTGTCCCTCATGCAGATAATACTCTTTACCATACTCCAGAAGACTTGTCAGATGAAGCCTTGGTTATGTTATCAGACATTTTGCCTACTGGGTATGAAATTGGTGTCTTGAAAGGGAAAGTAGAACCTGGTTGTAGTGTAGCCATTATTGGTTCAGGACCTGTTGGATTGGCTGCTCTCTTGACAGCTCAGTTTTACTCACCAGCCAAATTGATTATGGTGGACTTAGACGATAACCGCTTGGAAACTGCTTTATCATTTGGTGCGACTCATAAAGTTAATTCTTCAGACCCTGAAAAAGCCATTAAAGAAATTTATGATTTGACAGATGGTCGTGGTGTGGATGTCGCTATCGAAGCTGTCGGTATTCCTACAACATTTGATTTCTGTCAAAAGATTATCGGTATAGACGGAACAGTTGCCAACTGTGGTGTACATGGTAAACCAGTTGAATTCGATTTGGACAAACTTTGGATTCGCAACATCAATGTAACAACTGGTTTGGTATCTACAAATACCACTCCACAATTGTTGAAAGCTCTTGAAAGTCATAAGATTGAACCAGAAAAATTGGTAACTCACTATTTCAAACTAAGTGAAATTGAAAAAGCCTATGAAGTCTTCAGTAAGGCAGCAGACCACCATGCAATCAAAGTCATTATTGAAAACGATATTTCTGAAGCCTAGGTAGTAAAAAGATTTTGAAACATAAGCGAATAGAAATTCAGTCATCCATCAGATGGCTGGATTTTTTATCAAAAAATTAAGAAATGAGCATATTTCTTTCCTTGTTTAGCGGAATTGGTTATAATATACGGTACAAAGGAATGAATGAATATGTATCGTGTTATAGAAATGTACGGAGATTTTGAACCGTGGTGGTTCTTAGAAGGTTGGGAAGAAGATATTGTAGCAAGTAGAAAATTTGACCAGTATTATGATGCTCTCAAATACTATAAAACTTGCTGGTTTAGATTGGAACAAGAATCCCCTCTTTATAAAAGTAGAAGTGACTTGATGACCATTTTTTGGGATCCGGAAGACCAACGCTGGTGTGATGAATGTGATGACTATTTACAACAATACCATTCTTTGGCTCTTTTACAGGATGAGCAGGTTATCCCAGATGAAAAATTACGTCCAGGCTATGAAAAACAAACAGGTAAGGAAAGGCACCGTTCTTGCCGTATGAAATTAAAATAGAGAAAAAGTAACTTTTTTGGAGTTGCTTTTTTTATTTTTCCCAAATCTTTGCGAATAGTATAGGTGAGGAGGTAAGTATGGTTCAAGAAATTGCACAAGAAATCATTCGTTCGGCTCGGAAAAAAGGGGCGCAGGATATTTATTTTGTTCCTAAGTTAGACGATTATGAGCTTCATATGAGGGTAGGAGACGAGCGCTGTAAAATTGGTAGCTATGATTTTGAAAAGTTTGCGGCCGTTATTAGTCACTTTAAGTTTGTGGCGGGTATGAATGTGGGAGAAAAGCGACGTAGTCAACTTGGTTCCTGTGATTATGAATATGACCAGAAGATGGCGTCCCTACGTCTATCTACTGTAGGCGATTATCGAGGGCAGGAGAGTTTGGTGATTCGCTTGTTGCATGATGAGGAGCAGGATTTGCATTTTTGGTTTCAGGATATTGAAGAACTTGGCAAGCAGTATAGGCAACGTGGTCTCTATCTCTTTGCTGGTCCAGTCGGCAGTGGTAAGACGACCTTGATGCATGAATTGGCCAAGTTACTCTTTAAAGGACAGCAAGTTATGTCCATCGAAGATCCTGTAGAAATCAAGCAGGACGACATGCTTCAGTTGCAGTTGAACGAAGCAATCGGGTTGACCTATGAAAATCTCATCAAACTTTCCTTGCGTCATCGGCCAGATCTCTTGATTATCGGAGAAATTCGGGACAGCGAGACGGCGCGTGCAGTTGTTAGAGCCAGTTTGACAGGGGCGACAGTCTTTTCAACCATCCATGCCAAGAGCATTCGAGGTGTTTATGAGCGCCTGCTGGAGTTGGGTGTGAGTGAGGAGGAATTGGCAGTCGTTCTGCAAGGTGTTTGTTACCAGAGATTAATCGGGGGAGGAGGAATTGTTGACTTTGCAAACAAAGACTATCAAGAACACCAGCCAACTAGCTGGAATGAACAGATTGACCAGCTTCTTAAAGATGGACATATCACAAGTCTTCAGGCTGAAACGGAAAAAATTAGCTACAGCTAAGCAAAAAAATATCATCACCTTGTTTAACAATCTCTTTTCCAGCGGTTTTCATCTAGTGGAGACTATCTCATTTTTAGATAGGAGTGCTTTGTTGGACAAGCAGTGTGTGACCCAGATGCGTACAGGTTTGTCTCAGGGGAAATCATTCTCAGAAATGATGGAAAGTTTGGGTTTTTCAAGTGCCATTGTCACTCAGTTATCCCTAGCTGAAGTTCATGGGAATCTCCACCTTAGTTTAGGAAAGATAGAAGAGTATCTGGACAATCTGACCAAGGTCAAGAAAAAATTAATTGAAGTAGCGACCTATCCCTTGATTTTGCTGGGTTTTCTTTTCTTAATTATGCTGGGGCTACGGAACTATCTACTACCACAACTGGATAGTAGCAATATTGCCACCCAAATCATTGGAAATCTGCCACAAATCTTTCTAGGAATGGTGGGGTTTGTTTCCATACTTGCCCTTTTAGCACTAACTTTCTATAAAAGAAGTTCCAAAATGCGTGTCTTTTCTATCTTAGCGCGTCTTCCCTTCCTTGGAATCTTTGTTCAGACTTATTTGACAGCCTATTATGCGCGTGAATGGGGTAATATGATTTCTCAAGGGATGGAGTTGACGCAGATTTTTCAAATGATGCAGGAACAAGGTTCCCAGCTCTTTAAAGAAATCGGTCAAGACTTAGCTCAATCCCTACAAAATGGCCGGGAATTTTCTCAAACTATAGCAACCTATCCTTTCTTTAAGAAAGAGTTGAGTCTCATTATCGAGTATGGGGAAGTCAAGTCCAAGCTGGGGAGTGAGTTGGAAATCTATGCTGAAAAAACTTGGGAAGCCTTTTTTACTCGAGTCAATCGCACCATGAACTTAGTGCAGCCACTGGTCTTTATCTTTGTGGCTTTGATTATCGTTTTACTTTATGCGGCAATGCTCATGCCCATGTATCAAAATATGGAGGTAAATTTTTAACATGAAAAAAATGATGACATTCTTGAAAAAAGCTAAGGTTAAAGCTTTTACACTTGTGGAAATGTTGGTGGTCTTGCTGATTATCAGCGTACTTCTCTTGCTCTTTGTACCTAATTTGACCAAGCAAAAAGAAGCAGTTAACGACAAAGGAAAAGCAGCTGTTGTGAAGGTGGTAGAAAGCCAGGCAGAACTTTATAGCTTGGATAAAAATGAAGATGCTAGTCTAAGCAAGTTACAAGCAGATGGGCGAATCACAGAAGAACAGGCTAAAGCTTATAAAGAATACCATGCTAAACAAAATACCAGTCAAACCGTTGCAGATTAAGGCCTTTACCATGCTTGAAAGTCTCTTAGTTTTGGGACTGGTGAGTATCCTTGCCTTTGGCTTATCCGGCTCTGTTCAGTCCACTTTTGCAGCGGTAGAGGAGCAGATTTTCTTTATGGAGTTTGAAGAACTCTATCGGGAAACTCAAAAACGCAGTGTAGCCAGTCAGCAAAAGACTAGTCTGAACTTAGATGGGCAGACCATTAGCAATGGCAGTCAAAAGTTGACAGTTCCTAAAGGAATTCAAGCACCATCGGGACAAAGTATCACATTTGACCGAGCTGGGGGCAATTCGTCCCTGGCTAAGGTTGAATTTCAGACCAGCAAAGGAGCGATTCGCTATCAGTTATATCTAGGAAATGGAAAAATTAAACGCATTAAGGAAACAAAAAATTAGGGCGGTGATTTTGCTGGAAGCAGTAGTTGCTTTAGCTATCTTTGCCAGCATTGCGACTCTCCTTTTGGGACAAATTCAGAAAAATAGGCAAGAAGAAGCAAAAATCTTGCAAAAGGAAGAAGTCTTGAGGGTAGCTAAGATGGCCTTGCAAACAGGTCAAAATCAGGTAAACATAAACGGAGTTGAGATTCAGGTGTTTTCTAGTGAAAAAGGATTGGAGGTTTACCATGGTTCAGAACAGTTGTTGGCTATCAAAGAACCATAAAGTCAAGGCTTTCACCTTGTTGGAATCCCTGATTGCCCTTATTGTTATCAGTGGAAGCTTACTCCTCTTTCAAGCTATGAGTCAGCTCCTCATTTCAGAAGTTCGCTACCAGCAACAAAGCGAGCAAAAGGAGTGGCTCTTGTTTGTGGACCAGTTGGAGGCAGAATTAGACCGTTCGCAGTTTGAAAAAGTGGAAGGCAATCGCCTCTATATGAAGCAGGATGGCAAGGAAATTGCGATAGGCAAGTCTAAATCGGATGATTTTCGGAAAACAGATGCCAGTGGACGAGGTTATCAGCCTATGGTTTATGGCCTCAAATCAGCTCAGATTACAGAGGATAATCAACTGGTTCGCTTTCGTTTCCAGTTTCAAAAAGGCTTAGAAAGGGAATTCATCTATCGTGTGGAAAAAGAAAAAAGTTAAGGCAGGTGTTCTCCTCTATGCAGTCACCATGGCAGCCATCTTTAGTCTTTTGTTACAATTTTACTTGAACCGACAAGTCGCCCACCATCGAGACTATGCTTTAAATAAAGAAAAGTTAATCGCTTTTGCTATGGCCAAGCGAACCAAAGATAAGGTTGATAAGGAAAGTGGGGAACAGGTCTTTAATCTAGGTCAGGTGAGTTATCAAAATAAGAAAACAAACTTGGTGACAAGGGTTCGCACGCCTAAGAGTCAATATGAGTTTCTGTTTCCTTCAGTCAAAATCAAAGAAGAGAAAATAGAGAAAAAGGAAAAGGTAGCGACCGATTCAAGCGAAAAAGCAGAGAAGAAAAAATCAGAAGAGAAGCCTGAAAATAAAGAGAATTCCTAGCCAATCAAGCTACTTTGTGCTAAACTAAAAATATGAAACATGATTTTAACCACAAAGCAGAAACTTTTGATTCCCCTAAAAATATCTTTCTTGCAAACTTGGTATGTCAAGCGGTCGAGAAACAGATTGATCTTCTATCAGACAAAGAAATTTTGGATTTCGGTGGTGGGACGGGTCTATTAGCCTTGCCCCTAGCCAAGCAGGCTAAGTCTGTCACTCTTGTAGACATTTCTGAGAAAATGCTGGAGCAAGCTCGTTTGAAAGCGGAACAGCAAGACATCAAGAATATCCAGTTTTTGGAGCAAGATTTACTGAAAAATCCTATGGAGCAAGAGTTTGATCTGATTGTTGTCAGTCGGGTTCTTCACCATATGCCTGATTTGGATGAGGCTCTTTCACTGTTTCATCAACATTTGAAGGAAGATGGACAACTTTTACTTGCTGATTTTACCAAGATAGAGGCTAATCATCATGGATTTGATTTAGCTGAACTGGAAAAACAGCTAATTGAGCATGGTTTTTCATCTGTGCATAGTCAGATTCTCTATAGCGCTGAAGACCTGTTTCAAGGAAATTACTCAGAACTCTTTTTAACAGTAGCCCAAAAATCACTCGCCTAGTCAGGGAGTGATTTTTCTATAAGGATGGAAAAAAGAAGGGAAATTTGATAAGATAGGAATATGGATTTTGAAAAAATTGAACAAGCTTATACGTATTTACTAGAGAATGTCCAAGTCATCCAAAGTGATTTGGCGACCAACTTTTATGACGCCTTGGTGGAGCAAAACAGCATCTATCTGGATGGTGAAACTGAGCTAGAACAGGTCCGAGAGAACAATCAAGCCCTTAAGCGTCTAGCACTACGCAAAGAAGAATGGCTCAAGACCTACCAGTTTCTCTTGATGAAGGCTGGGCAGACAGAGCCCCTACAGGCCAATCACCAGTTTACACCGGATGCTATTGCTTTACTTTTGGTGTTTATTGTGGAAGAGTTGTTTAAAGAGGAGGAGATTACGATCCTCGAAATGGGTTCTGGGATGGGAATTCTGGGTGCTACTTTCTTGACCTCGCTTGATAAAAAGGTGGATTATTTGGGAATGGAAGTGGATGATTTGTTGATTGATTTGGCAGCTAGCATGGCAGATGTAATTGGTTTGCAGGCTGGCTTTGTCCAAGGAGATGCCGTTCGTCCACAAATGCTCAAAGAAAGTGATGTGGTCATCAGCGACTTGCCTGTTGGATATTATCCTGATGACGCCGTTGCGTCGCGTCATCAAGTTGCTTCTAGCCAAGAACATACTTACGCCCATCACTTGCTCATGGAACAAGGACTTAAGTATCTCAAGTCAGATGGATACGCTATTTTTCTCGCTCCGAGTGATTTGTTGACCAGTCCTCAGAGTGATTTGTTGAAAGGGTGGTTGAAAGAGGATGCGAGTCTGGTTGCCATGATTAGTCTGCCTGAAAATCTCTTTGCCAATGCCAAACAGTCTAAGACTATTTTTATCCTACAGAAGAAAAGTGAAATAGAAGTGGAGCCTTTTATTTATCCACTTTCTAGCTTGCAAGATGCGAGTGTTTTAATGAAATTTAAAGAAAATTTTCAAAAATGGACTCAAGGTACTGAAATATAAAATAGATTTTGTTATAATAGATGAAAACGCTTAAAAAGGGGTATCATGTTATGACAAAAACAATTGCAATCAATGCGGGAAGTTCAAGTTTGAAATGGCAATTATACTTAATGCCAGAAGAAAAAGTATTGGCGAAAGGGTTGATTGAACGTATCGGTTTGAAAGATTCAATTTCAACTGTAAAATTTGATGGCCGTTCTGAACAACAAATTTTGGATATCGAAAATCATACACAAGCTGTTAAAATTTTATTGGATGATTTGATTCGTTTCGATATTATCAAGGCTTATGACGAGATTACAGGTGTTGGACACCGTGTTGTTGCAGGTGGAGAATATTTCAAAGAATCAACAGTCGTTGAGGGAGATGTTTTAGAAAAAGTTGAAGAGTTGAGCTTGTTGGCTCCTCTCCACAATCCAGCCAATGCAGCAGGTGTTCGTGCCTTCAAGGAATTGTTGCCAGACATTACCAGTGTAGTTGTTTTTGATACTTCATTCCACACAAGTATGCCAGAGAAAGCTTATCGCTACCCTCTACCAACAAAATATTACACAGAAAACAAGGTTCGTAAATATGGTGCCCACGGTACAAGTCACCAGTTTGTAGCAGGAGAAGCAGCAAAACTCTTGGGACGTCCATTAGAAGATTTAAAATTGATTACTTGCCACATCGGTAATGGTGCTTCTATTACAGCAGTTAAGGGCGGTCAATCTGTTGATACTTCAATGGGATTCACTCCACTTGGTGGTGTGATGATGGGAACTCGTACAGGAGATATTGACCCAGCTATCATTCCTTACTTAATACAATATACAGAGGACTTTAATACTCCTGAAGACATTAGTCACATCCTTAATCGTGAATCAGGACTAATGGGGGTTTCAGGTAAATCCAGTGATATGCGTGATGTGATTGCTGCTATGGAAGAAGGGGACCACGATGCCACTTTGGCTTATGAAATGTATGTTGACCGTATCCAAAAACATATCGGTCAATACCTTGCGGTCCTAAATGGAGCAGATGCTATTATCTTTACTGCAGGTATCGGTGAAAATGCAGCAAATGTACGTGAAGATGTTATCTCAGGTATCTCTTGGTTTGGCTGTGATGTTGATCCAGAAAAGAACGTATTTGGTGTGACAGGAGACATCTCAACAGAGGCAGCGAAGATCCGTGTTTTGGTTATTCCAACTGATGAAGAATTGGTCATTGCCCGTGACGTTGAACGCTTGAAAAAATAAGTAAAACTAGTAAAAATATTCCGTACAAGGAGTTGGGAAAGAGATTTTTCCAGCTTCTTTTTATGGTGAAATTGTCCAAAACCTTGCTATGATTGGTTTTTTTGAAAAATATGGTATAATAGTAGTAATTTAATAGATGGAGTTGAGTTTTGAAGAAAAACTTTCGTGTAAAAAGAGAGAAAGATTTTAAGGCGATTTTCAAGGAGGGGACAAGTTTTGCTAACCGCAAATTTGTTGTCTACCAATTGGAAAACCAGAAAAAACATTTTCGAGTAGGTCTATCAGTTAGCAAAAAACTTGGGAATGCCGTCACTAGAAATCAAATTAAGCGACGAATTAGACATATTATCCAGAATGCAAAAGGGAGTCTGGTAGAAGATGTCGATTTTGTTGTCATTGCTCGAAAAGGAGTCGAAACCTTGGGATACGCAGAGATGGAGAAAAACCTACTCCACGTATTAAAATTATCAAAGATTTACCAGGAAGGAAATGGGAGTGAAAAAGAAACTACAGTTGACTAGTTTGCTAGGACTGTCCCTATTGATCATGACAGCTTGTGCGACAAATGGGGCAACTAGCGATATTACAGCCGAATCGGCTGATTTTTGGAGTAAATTTGTTTACTTCTTTGCGGAAATCATTCGCTTTTTATCGTTTGATATCAGTATCGGAGTAGGGATTATTCTCTTTACGATCTTGATTCGTACAGTCCTCTTGCCAGTTTTCCAAGTGCAAATGGTGGCATCCAGAAAAATGCAGGAAGCTCAACCTCGCATTAAGGCGCTTCGAGAACAATATCCGGGTCGAGATATGGAAAGCAGAACCAAGCTAGAGCAAGAAATGCGTAAAGTCTTTAAAGAAATGGGTGTCAGACAGTCAGATTCTCTTTGGCCGATTTTGATTCAGATGCCGGTGATTTTGGCCTTGTTCCAAGCTCTATCAAGAGTTGACTTTTTAAAGACAGGTCATTTCTTATGGATTAACCTTGGTGGTGTGGATACAACCCTTGTTCTTCCGATTTTAGCAGCAGTATTCACCTTTTTAAGTACTTGGCTGTCCAACAAAGCCTTGTCTGAGCGTAATGGCGCTACGACTGCGATGATGTACGGGATTCCAGTCTTAATCTTTATCTTTGGGGTTTATGCTCCGAGCGGAGTCGCTCTCTACTGGGCAGTGTCCAATGCTTATCAAGTCTTGCAAACCTATTTCTTGAACAATCCATTCAAGATTATTGCAGAGCGCGAGGCCGTAGTACAGGCACAAAAAGATTTGGAAAATAGAAAAAGAAAAGCCAAGAAAAAGGCTCAGAAAACGAAATAATAAGGAGGAATCTGGTAATGGTAGTATTTACAGGTTCAACTGTTGAAGAAGCAATCCAGAAAGGATTGAAAGAATTAGATATTCCAAGAATGAAGGCTCACATCAAAGTCATTTCTCGTGAAAAAAATGGCTTTCTTGGTTTATTTGGTAAAAAACCAGCCCAAGTGGATATCGATGCTATTAGTGAAACAACTGTCATTAAAGCAAATCAACAAGCTATTAAGGGTGTTCCTAAAGAAATCAATGAACAAAATGAACCGGTCAAAACGGTCAGTGAAGCAACCGTTGATTTGGGTCATGTTGTAGAAGCGATTAAAAAGATTGAAGAAGAAGGCCAAGGGGTTTCTGATGAAGTCAAGGCTGAAATCTTGAAAAATGAAAAACATGCTAACACCATTTTAGAAGAAACTGGACATATTGAGATTCTAAATGAATTACAACTAGAAGAGAGAACAGATGAAACTGTTTCTGCTTCTGAGTCAGTTTTCGACACAGAAGAACCTTCTAGTCAATTTATCGAAGATTTAGACTTAAAGGTGGAACCGAGTTTTGATATTGAACAAGTAGCTACGGAAGTAACGACTTATGTCCAGACAATCATTGATGATATGGACGTTGAGGCGACGATTTCAAATGATTATAACCGTCGTAGCATCAATTTACAAATTGATACAAATGAGCCAGGGCGTATTATCGGTTATCATGGTAAAGTATTGAAAGCCTTGCAGTTATTGGCTCAAAATTATCTTTATAACCGCTATTCAAGAACCTTCTACATTACTATTAATGTCAATGATTATGTTGAACACCGTGCAGAAGTCTTGCAGACCTATGCGCAAAAATTGGCGGCTCGTGTTTTAGAAGAAGGACGTAGTCATCAAACAGATCCTATGTCAAATAGTGAACGCAAGATTATTCATCGTATTATTTCACGTATGGATGGCGTGACTAGTTACTCTGAGGGTGATGAGCCAAATCGTTATGTTGTCGTAGATACAGAATAAGTAAAATCAGGTTTATCCTGATTTTTTGCTAGTTAGAGGAAGTTAAACGGATGTTGAATAAGATAAGAGACTATCTAGACTTTGCAGATTTGCAGTACCGTAATCCTGATAAATCAGGAGAAGAACGGGAGAAGATGCTGGAATTACGCCACAAAGGCCAAGAGGCCCGAAAGGCTTTTACAGAATTGGCCAAAGCTTTCCAAGCAAGCCATCCAGAATGGCAACTCCAACAGACTAGCCAGTGGATGAATCAGGCCCAGCGTTTGCGACCACATTTTTGGGTTTATCTACAGAGAGACGGACAAGTGACAGAACCTATGCTGGCTTTACGTTTATATGGGAGCCCTTCAGATTTTGGAGTATCACTAGAAGTCAGTTTCATCGAGCGTAAGAAGGATGAGCAAACTCTGGGCAAGCAGGCTAAAGCTTTAGAAATTTCAACCGTTGAAGGGATTTATTATCTAGCCTACTCAGATGGTCAAAGTCAACGGTGGGAGGCGAACGAAGAAAATCGTCGTACTTTACGTGAGAAGTTGAGGAGTCAGGAAGTCCGAAAAGTTTTAGTTAAGGCAGATGTTTCTTTTATTGAAAATCAATCATTAGAAGTGATTTTAGAAAAATTAGAAGGTGCTTATGAACGCTTACTTCCCTACTATCAGGCGACTAGAGGATAGCAAATAGAATACTTATTTACGTCGAATTGTTTAATTGCTATTCTATGTATTTTTTCATATAATAGTAAAATAGAATGTGTGATTCACTAATCACCTCAAATAGAAAGGAAATTCTATGTCAAATCTATCTGTTAATGCAATTCGTTTCCTAGGTATTGACGCTATCAACAAAGCCAACTCAGGTCACCCAGGTGTGGTTATGGGAGCAGCTCCGATGGCTTACAGCCTCTTTACAAAACAACTTCGTATCAATCCAGCTCAACCAAACTGGATTAACCGCGACCGCTTTATTCTTTCAGCAGGTCATGGTTCAATGCTCCTTTATGCTCTTCTTCACCTTTCTGGTTTTGAAGATGTCAGCATGGATGAGATTAAGAGCTTCCGTCAATGGGGTTCAAAAACACCTGGTCACCCAGAATTTGGCCATACAGCAGGAATTGATGCTACAACAGGTCCTTTAGGTCAAGGGATTTCAACTGCCACTGGTTTTGCCCAAGCAGAACGTTTCTTGGCAGCCAAATATAACCGCGAAGGCTACAATATCTTTGACCACTATACTTATGTTATCTGTGGAGACGGAGACTTGATGGAAGGTGTCTCAAGCGAGGCAGCTTCGTACGCAGGCTTGCAAAAACTAGATAAGTTGGTTGTCCTTTATGATTCAAATGACATCAACTTGGATGGTGAGACAAAGGATTCCTTTACAGAAAGCGTTCGTGACCGTTACAATGCCTACGGTTGGCATACTGCCTTGGTAGAAGATGGAACAGACTTGGAAGCAATCCATGCTGCTATCGAAACAGCTAAAGCTTCAGGCAAACCATCTTTGATTGAAGTGAAGACGGTTATTGGATACGGTTCTCCAAACAAACAAGGAACTAATGCCGTACATGGGGCTCCTCTTGGAGCAGATGAAACTGCAGCAACTCGTCAGGCTCTTGGTTGGGACTACGAACCATTTGAAATTCCAGAACAAGTTTACGCTGATTTCAAAGAACATGTTTCAGACCGTGGTGCATCAGCTTATGAAGCTTGGACAAAATTAGTTGCAGATTATAAAGAAGCTCACCCAGAACTAGCTGCAGAAGTAGAAGCCATCATCGACGGACGCGATCCAGTTGAAGTGACTCCAGCAGACTTCCCAGCTTTAGAAAATGGCTTCTCTCAAGCAACTCGTAATTCAAGCCAAGATGCCTTGAACGTTGTGGCGGCTAAGTTGCCAACCTTCTTGGGTGGATCAGCTGACTTAGCTCACTCAAACATGACTTATATCAAGACTGACGGACTTCAAGACGACGCCAATCGCTTGAACCGTAACATTCAGTTTGGTGTTCGTGAATTTGCAATGGGAACTATCTTGAACGGGATGGCCCTTCACGGTGGACTTCGTGTATACGGTGGAACTTTCTTCGTCTTCTCTGACTATGTGAAGGCAGCTGTCCGTTTGTCAGCCTTGCAAGGACTTCCTGTGACCTATGTCTTTACCCATGATTCTATTGCAGTTGGGGAAGATGGGCCAACACACGAACCAGTTGAACACTTAGCAGGTCTCCGTGCTATGCCAAATCTAAATGTTTTCCGTCCAGCAGATGCGCGTGAAACTCAAGCAGCTTGGTACCTTGCAGTGACAAGTGAGAAAACACCAACTGCTCTTGTCTTGACACGTCAAAACTTGACTGTTGAAGAGGGAACAGACTTCGACAAGGTTGCTAAAGGTGCTTATGTTGTCTATGAAAATGAAGCAGACTTTGATACCATCTTGATTGCGACAGGTTCAGAAGTCAATCTAGCTGTCTCAGCTGCTAAAGAATTGGCTAGTCAAGGCGAAAAAGTCCGCGTAGTCAGCATGCCATCTACAGATGTCTTTGATAAACAAGATGCAGCATACAAGGAAGAAATTCTTCCAAATGCAGTTCGCCGTCGTGTTGCAGTCGAAATGGGTGCAACTCAAAACTGGTACAAATATGTTGGTCTCGATGGTGTTGTTCTCGGTATTGATACCTTCGGAGCCTCTGCACCAGCACCAAAAGTATTGGCAGAATATGGCTTTACTGTAGAAAATCTTGTAAAAGTCGTTCAAAATTTGAAATAATTCTAAAAATCAGGGCGCGAGCTCTGGTTTTTCTTACTAGAAAAGCAAGGTACAATCTTGTAAAAGTAGCTGAAATTTGATATAGTAGTCCTATGTAAAAGACAAAGGAGAAGAAAATGAATCCAAATTATACATTTTTAATTATGCTTGTAGCGATGTTGGGCTTGATGTTCTTTATGCAACGCTCTCAAAAGAAACAAGCACAAAAACGTATGGAAAGCTTAAATAAACTACAAAAAGGCTATGAAGTGATTACAATCGGTGGACTTTACGGAACAGTCGATGAAGTAGATACTGAGAAGAGAACGATCGTTCTTGATGTAGATGGAGTTTACTTGACTTTTGAACTAGCTGCTATCAAGACAGTATTACCGATGAAAGAAACAACTTCACTAGAAGGCGCAATTGAAAAATAAGACGGGACTACTAACTCCCGTTTTTCTATAAAAGAAAGGAAATGGGATGAAAAAACTAGTCTTTGTCTGCCTGGGAAATATTTGTCGCAGTCCTATGGCTGAGTTTGTTATGAAATCAATGACAGATAATTACGAAATCCAAAGTCGAGCGACTTCCTCTTGGGAACATGGTAATCCGATTCATAAGGGAACTCAAGGAATTTTTCAACAATATGAGATTCCCTATGACAAAGCCAAAACATCGCTTCAGATTAGTAAGGAAGATTTTGAAGTTTTTGATTATATTATCGGAATGGATGCTTCAAATGTTTCTGACTTACGTCAGATGTGTCCAGCAGACTGTCAAGATAAGATTTACTCATTTGCATCTGAAAGTGTTCCAGATCCTTGGTATACAGGAGATTTTGAGGAAACCTATCGACGTGTTCAAGAGGGGTGCAGGGCTTGGTTAGAACGTTTAGAAAGGGAGAGTGAAGATGGAAAATCTTAAGAATTTTTACGAAAAGTATCGTGTCTATCTGACTCGTCCACGTTTAGAGCTTTTAGCAGTAGTTGCCATTGTTTTCTGTGCTGTACTCGTCTTTTTTCTAAATATTCCTGGAAAAGGTGTTCTAAAACTGGATAATGGAACGATTGTTTACGATGGCAGTCTTGTCCGTGGTAAAATGAATGGACAGGGTACTATTACTTTCCAAAATGGGGACCAATATACAGGTGGTTTCAGCAATGGAGCCTTCAATGGAAAAGGTACCTTTCAATCTAAAGAAGGCTGGACCTACGAAGGTGATTTTGTAAATGGTCAGGCTGAAGGAAAAGGGAAACTAACAACAGAACAAGAAGTCGTTTATGAAGGAACTTTTAAACAAGGCGTTTTTCAACAAAAATAGGGCCTCCTTATCAAAGGAGGTATTGTTATAAGCTTTAAGTAAGCGCTTACCTGCAAATCCTTTTCTTTCCAAGTTCCTCTTCCAAGCAAGTTTGTGAAATAAAAAATTTTTGAAATAAATTTCACAAACTCTAAAGAAAAAGCTTGTGGAGAAAAGATAATGAGAAAAACTTCACAAGGAACCAAAAATTCTTTGTGAAATGTTTATGAAACTGTTTACAAAGTTGAAATAATGCGTTATAATAAACTTGTGAAAAAATTAACAAAGGATTTAGTCCTTGAAAGCTATGGAGGAAAATATGGCTGATAAAAAAACTATGACACCAGAGGAAAAGAAACTCGCTGCTGAAAAGCATGTCGATGGGTTGGTGCAAAAAGCTCTAGTTGCCCTTGAAGAAATGCGTAAGTTGGACCAAGAGCAAGTTGACTACATCGTAGCTAAAGCGTCAGTAGCAGCTTTGGATGCCCACGGAGAATTGGCTTTACATGCCTATGAAGAAACAGGACGTGGTGTATTTGAAGATAAAGCAACTAAGAACTTGTTTGCTTGTGAACATGTAGTAAACAACATGCGTCACACTAAGACAGTTGGCGTTATCGAAGAAGACGATGTAACAGGATTGACTCTCATCGCTGAACCGGTTGGTGTTGTCTGTGGTATTACTCCTACAACAAACCCAACATCAACAGCAATCTTTAAGGCATTGATTTCATTGAAGACACGTAATCCAATTGTCTTTGCCTTCCACCCGTCAGCTCAAGAATCATCAGCTCACGCAGCTCAAATCGTTCGTGATGCTGCGATTAAAGCAGGAGCTCCTGAAAACTGCGTACAGTGGATCACTGAACCATCTATGGAAGCAACTAGTGCGCTTATGAACCACGAAGGTGTTGCGACAATCCTTGCAACAGGTGGTAATGCCATGGTTAAGGCGGCTTATTCATGTGGTAAACCAGCTCTTGGGGTAGGTGCCGGAAACGTGCCAGCCTATGTTGAAAAATCAGCTAACATCCGTCAAGCAGCACACGATATCGTCATGTCTAAATCGTTTGATAACGGTATGGTCTGTGCCTCAGAGCAAGCGGTTATCATTGATAAAGAAATTTACGATGAATTTGTAGCAGAGTTCAAATCATATCATACTTACTTTGTAAACAAAAAAGAAAAAGCTCTTCTTGAAGAATTCTGCTTCGGCGTGAAAGCAAATAGCAAAAACTGTGCTGGTGCAAAATTGAACGCTGACATTGTTGGTAAACCAGCAACTTGGATTGCAGAGCAAGCAGGATTTACAGTTCCAGAAGGAACAAACATTCTTGCTGCAGAATGTAAAGAAGTTGGTGAAAACGAGCCATTGACTCGTGAAAAATTGTCACCAGTAATCGCAGTTTTGAAATCTGAAAGCCGTGAAGATGGTATTACTAAGGCTCGTCAAATGGTTGAATTTAACGGTCTTGGGCACTCAGCAGCCATCCACACAGCTGATGAAGAATTGACTAAAGAATTTGGTAAAGCTGTTAAAGCTATTCGTGTTATCTGTAACTCACCTTCTACTTTCGGTGGTATCGGGGACGTTTATAATGCCTTCTTGCCATCATTGACACTTGGATGTGGTTCTTACGGACGCAACTCAGTTGGGGATAACGTTAGTGCCATTAACCTTTTGAATATCAAAAAAGTCGGAAGACGGAGAAATAACATGCAATGGATGAAACTTCCTTCAAAAACATACTTTGAACGTGATTCAATTCAATACCTTCAAAAATGTCGTGACGTTGAACGTGTCATGATCGTTACTGACCATGCCATGGTAGAGCTTGGTTTCCTTGATCGTATCATCGAACAACTTGATCTTCGTCGGAATAAGGTGGTTTACCAAATCTTTGCAGATGTAGAACCAGATCCAGATATCACTACAGTTGAACGTGGTACTGAAATCATGCGTGCCTTCAAACCAGATACAATCATCGCTCTTGGTGGTGGATCTCCAATGGATGCTGCTAAAGTAATGTGGCTCTTCTACGAACAACCAGAAGTGGACTTCCGTGACCTTGTACAAAAATTCATGGATATCCGTAAACGTGCCTTCAAATTCCCATTGCTTGGTAAGAAGACTAAATTCATCGCAATCCCAACAACATCTGGTACAGGATCTGAAGTAACACCATTTGCCGTTATCTCTGATAAAGCAAATAACCGTAAATACCCAATCGCTGACTACTCATTGACACCAACTGTGGCAATCGTAGACCCTGCCTTGGTATTGACAGTTCCTGGATTTGTTGCTGCGGACACTGGTATGGACGTATTGACCCACGCGACTGAAGCTTACGTATCACAAATGGCTAGCGACTACACTGATGGTCTTGCACTTCAAGCTATCAAACTTGTATTCGAAAACCTTGAAAGCTCAGTTAAGAATGCAGACTTCCACTCACGTGAGAAAATGCATAACGCTTCAACAATCGCTGGTATGGCCTTTGCCAATGCCTTCCTAGGTATTTCTCACTCAATGGCACATAAGATTGGTGCCCAATTCCACACAATCCACGGTCGTACTAATGCAATCTTGCTTCCATACGTCATCCGCTACAACGGTACACGTCCAGCTAAGACAGCAACATGGCCTAAGTACAACTACTACCGTGCAGATGAAAAATACCAAGATATCGCTCGTATGCTTGGACTTCCAGCTTCTACTCCAGAAGAAGGTGTGGAATCTTACGCAAAAGCTGTCTACGAACTTGGTGAGCGCGTAGGTATCCAAATGAACTTCAAAGCACAAGGTATCGACGAAAAAGAATGGAAAGAACATTCACGTGAATTAGCCTTCCTTGCTTACGAAGACCAATGTTCACCAGCTAACCCACGTCTTCCAATGGTTGACCACATGCAAGAAATCATCGAAGATTCTTACTATGGCTACAAAGAAAGACCAGGACGCCGTAAATAATTGTTATCAGCCTAGAGGCAGGAGTTATCCTGTCTCTTTTTTGTAATTCTATTTGAAAAATGGTATAATCATCGCATATATTTATTTGAAAATCAAATCTTTTATAATCATGCGAGGGAGAAATGTAAGAGATGAATGAGCTAGGGGAAAAGGTAAGACTTCTTAGAGAAGAGAAAGGACTTAGACGCCCTGTTTTTTGTGGAGATGAGTCAGAACTGTCAGTCCGTCAGTTAGTGCGCATTGAAAAAGGAGAATTTCGCCCGACGATAAAAACACTAGAATATATTGCAGATCGATTAGAAATTCCGTCCTATGTCTTGATGCCAGATTATAAGGAACTGCCTAAACGCTACCAAGAATTAAAGTACTTTCTTTTACATCACCCTGACTATGGAGACAAGGAGTTGCAAGAACAAAAGGAAGAATATTTTGATGAGATTTTCGAGTGTTTTTATGATGACCTGCCCCGTGATGAGAAGATGATAGTGGACTGCCTTCAGGCAATAGATGCAGTGAGAGCGACTAGTAATTCTTTATACGGAAGTGGTGTGATTGAGGACAGTCTTCAAGACTTACTATCCAGAGATGTATATAAAGCCGTGGACTTGTTGAAATTGAGACTGTATTTCAACTGTCAGTTAATGGATGGTTTAAATGTGGGTGAGATAAAAGAATCTGAGCATGAAACCATTCTTTGTTTTCATGACAAATTAAGTTCTCAGGTTGATAAGATAGAGTTCGATTGTTTGAACTTGCTTAGAGATTCCTTGTTAGCTTCTTTAACTTGTATAGAAATTATGGGGCTGTTTCATTATTTTAAGAGAGCGGTTGAGACCTTAAATAAAATAGGGCAGAAAACACGAGATTTCCAAAAGCAACCGATTGTCTTGATGGTGGAGTGGAAATATTATATTCATACTGACTATGATACAGCCAAACAAAAGTATGAAGAAGCAAAAATGATGGCGAGGATGTTTGGTAATGAGAAGTTAATCGTTAGTTTAGATAATGAATGGGCCGAGGATCTAGAAAGATATCATTAAAGAGTTTATAGGAGTGACATTTCTGTCATTGGAGAAATGTCGCTTTTTTGTTAAAATGAATTTTACTTGATATACATCCAGAAGCAAACTAGGCAATAGAGAGAAAACTCTAAGTAGTAGGCCCATAGGGGAAATCAGTGCTGATGTAGCTTGAAGGATTTTCTATCAGTATGATGTATGACGATAACAGTTTTAAACAAGGGGGAAAGAATGTCCATTTTATCCATTAAAAATATTTCAAAGTTTTACACTTTGGACGGTAAACATCAAGAGCAGGCTCTAAGAAATATTAACCTGCAGATTGCAAAAGGTAAAATTACAGCGATTTACGGACCGTCAGGCTGTGGCAAAACTAGCTTGCTAAACATCATCAGCGGTTTAGACAGACAATATGAAGGAGTTTTAGAATTTAAAGGGGAATCCCTCCGTGACTTATCAGAGATTGAACTAACTCAATTTCGTAAAGATAAGATTGGATTTGTGTTTCAAAACTTTAACCTCATTCCTCATCAGTCTGTCTTGGACAATGTCAAGCTACCTCTCTATGTCAAAGATTTATCTGACAGGGAGATGACAATGATTGCAAAGGAGCAATTAAGTAACTTGGGCATGGAGCCTTTTATGGCTAAAAATGTTAAACAGCTTTCTGGTGGGCAAAAGCAACGCGTAGCAATCGCGCGTGCACTGGTAAATCAGCCAGATATGATTGTAGCAGATGAGCCAACGGGTTCGCTGGATTCTCAATCCCAAGAAATGGTATTGGAGGTATTTAAAAATTTAGCCCAAACAGGGAAAACAGTATTGATTGTAACCCATAATCCAGAGGTTGCTGAATATGCAGACGTGATTATCAAAATGAAGGATGGTGAAGTCGTTGAAGAAGTCAAAAAATAAAGGATTATCATTGAAAAATAAATTCAAACTTTCTTTAAATAACTTTATGGAAAGAAAGTGGCGTAACCTATTGATTGCGCTAGCAACCTCAATCGGTTTTGTAGGAGTCTTAATTTCTTTTGGCTTGGGAAATGCTTTGATTTCGATGATTGATGAAAATACGAATGGAGGTCAAATTCCTTCTCAAGTTCAGATTGCTTTAAATACAGAAAATGCTGGACGAGGCTTTTTGAACCAAGATGATAAGAACTATATCACGAATACAGTTGGGAAAGAAGCTATTAAATATTTGGAGAGTCCTTTTGGGATGACCATGTCAAATATTACTATAGATGGGCAAGAAATGGATCTGAGTCAAACGATGCCTTCTTATGCTCAAGTAGTGAGTCTCTATGAGGATACAAGTATTTCTGTTAGTAGTAATGAGGCGGACAAAGTATTAGCTGGCTCCCTCTATACTGATGCAAATGAACAGGGATTGACGATCCCAAGCAGTTTACTAAAAAATTGGAATGAACAGACAGGAAAAAATCTGACAGCTAGTGATGTTATTGGCAAATCAGTCTCAGCAAGTATTGTAGAAAATGCTGCCGAAGCTAGTAAGATTGCTCAATTTCAAACGAAGATTGTACGTGTGATTAATGATGAAGATGACATGGAGGACAGTAACAGTTTCATGCCGTCTAGTCAAATGGAAACAATTTTGAAAGAAGCTGGATTTACAAAAGCTGTATCTTATTTTATCTTGGAACTCAAAGATCCATCACAGACAAAAGTGGTAACAGAAGAATTACAGAAAAATAAGAAGTATACTGTTCTTTCTCAACAGAAGGTTCTTGATATTGTGATTACCTTTATTCGTGTCATTCAGGGATTGTTGATTGTGCTTTCATCACAAGCTATTGTGGTAGCAGCGGTCATGATTGGTATCATCATTTACATCAATATTATGCAACGTTCTAAGGAAATAGGTGTCATGAAGGCAGTTGGTTATCAAAATCATGATGTCAAAGGGATTTTTATTTACGAGGCTATCTGGATTGTAGGGATCGCCTTGCTGCTGGCATTTTTGGTTGCACAAGGGGTGGGAAGTTTGGCGAATGCGATTGTAAATCACTTTTACCCATCCATCACGAAGGTTTTTGAATTAAATCCTCTATCTATTTTAGGAACTCTAGCTTTCGCTCTCTTGCTTGGTTATGTATCAGCTTACTTCCCAGCACGTAAAATTAGTAAAATGGATCCTGTAGAATCGCTACGATATGAATAGTAAGGGATTCCTTGATTTACAGTTTAAAAAAGAAACTAACATAGAAAAACAATGCCCGTACTTGCAATTAAACTTAAATAGTTATATAATAGGTTTGTTGAAAGGTGATTTGTAGTGATTCAAGTTACTCTTTTCACAATAAAAATTTCATGATTTTCATAAGGAGGAAATCACTAATGGTAGTTAAAGTTGGTATTAACGGTTTCGGACGTATCGGTCGTCTTGCTTTCCGTCGTATCCAAAACGTAGAAGGTGTTGAAGTTACTCGTATCAACGACCTTACAGATCCAGTTATGCTTGCACACTTGTTGAAATACGACACAACTCAAGGTCGTTTCGACGGTACTGTTGAAGTTAGAGAAGGTGGATTTGAAGTTAACGGTAAATTCATCAAAGTTTCTGCTGAACGTGATCCAGAACAAATCGACTGGGCTAACGACGGTGTAGAAATCGTTCTTGAAGCTACTGGTTTCTTTGCTAAGAAAGCAGCTGCTGAAAAACACTTGCACGCTGGTGGAGCTAAAAAAGTTGTTATCACTGCTCCTGGTGGAAACGACGTTAAAACAGTTGTATTCAACACTAACCACGACGTTCTTGACGGTACTGAAACAGTTATCTCAGGTGCTTCATGTACTACAAACTGCTTGGCTCCAATGGCTAAAGCTCTTCAAGATAACTTTGGTGTTGTAGAAGGATTGATGACTACTATCCACGCTTACACTGGTGACCAAATGATCCTTGACGGACCACACCGTGGTGGTGACCTTCGCCGTGCTCGCGCTGGTGCTGCAAATATCGTTCCTAACTCAACTGGTGCTGCAAAAGCTATCGGTCTTGTAATCCCAGAATTGAACGGTAAACTTGACGGATCTGCACAACGCGTTCCAACTCCAACTGGATCAGTTACTGAATTGGTAGCAGTTCTTGAAAAGAACGTTACTGTTGATGAAGTGAACGCAGCTATGAAAGCAGCTTCAAACGAATCATACGGTTACACAGAAGATCCAATCGTATCTTCAGATATCGTAGGTATGTCTTACGGTTCATTGTTTGACGCAACTCAAACTAAAGTTCTTGACGTTGACGGTAAACAATTGGTTAAAGTTGTATCATGGTACGACAACGAAATGTCATACACTGCACAACTTGTTCGTACTCTTGAATACTTCGCAAAAATCGCTAAATAATTCATGAGTCGATAAAAAGCAAGGCTTCTTGGTCTTGCTTTTCTTATATGGAAAAATGGATGACACAATCATCCATTCTTTTTTAATTCTTTTTCAAAAGTATCTGATAGGACAGTGAAGCTTAATTTCTCTAGAGTAAGCGGATGGGTAAAGGACAGTCGAAAGGCGTGGAGCATAAGCCGACTTGTCTTTGATTTACTATTATAGAGAGGGTCGCCCAAAATAGGGAAGTTATGATGCGAAAGGTGCACACGGATTTGATGTGTTCGCCCGGTCTTTAGTTTGCAACGAACCAAGGAAGTTTTGTCTGGGAATTGCTTTAATCTGCTTACATGCGTTTCAGCATATTGCCCATTTTTTGTATCAACTATTCGTTTTCTGCGGTCATGGCGATCACGCCCAATTTTGTCTCTGAAAACAAGCTCTTTGCTGTTGATATGTCCGTCGACCTGTGCCCAATATTCCCTAGAAATCTCTTTTTTCTCCAATAAGCGATTGAGAATAGGCAGGATAAAAGGATTTTTGGCAAAGAGAACCAAGCCACTGGTTTCCATGTCTAGACGATGAACGACATAGCAGGTTTGGCCAACATAGGCACTGACATGGTTAAGAAGGGCGATTTCGTTTGGCTGATTACCATGCGTTTTCATCCCCTCGGGTTTGTTTACAATAATCAAGTGTTGATCTTGATAAACTTTCTGAACGAGGTTAGGATTGCCCCAAGGGATTTCTTTTTCGGGATAATCTTCTTCGTCAAAAGTCAACTGGCAAACATCTCCAGGATTTACCGTCTCGTTCCAATGAACTTCTCGCTGATTAATCAAAATGTGTTTCTTGATTCTCAAAAAATGACGGATTTTTCTAGGGATGAGGAGTTGTTCCTCAAGTAATTGCTTTACCGTCATTTGAGGTAGAGAGTCTGGTAATGTAAATGTGAATTTCATACAGATATTGTAACAAAAAAAGCCCTATTTGGATAGGAAATAGCTAAATTCTTGTCTTCCTATGACGAAGATGATAAAATAAACGCATGAAATTAGATAAATTATTCGAGAAATTTCTTTCTCTTTTTAAAAAAGAAACAAGTGAACTAGAGGACTCTGATTCTACTAGCTTACGTCGCTCTCGTAGTGATCGAAAAAAATTAGCCCAAGTAGGTCCAATTCGAAAATTCTGGCGTCGCTATCATCTAACAAAGATTGTCCTTATACTAGGTTTGAGTGCAAGTTTGCTAGTTGGAACCTATTTGTTTGCTGTAGCCAAGTCAACCAATGTCAATGATTTGCAAAATGCCTTGAAAACTCGAACTATCATTTTTGACCGTGAAGAAAAAGAGGCTGGTGCCTTGTCTGGTCAAAAAGGAACCTATGTTGAATTGACTGATATCAGTAAAAATTTGCAGAATGCCGTTATTGCGACAGAAGACCGTTCTTTTTATAAAAATGACGGGATTAACTATGGTCGTTTCTTCTTGGCTATTGTAACTGCTGGTCGTTCAGGTGGTGGTTCTACTATTACCCAACAGCTGGCTAAAAATGCCTATCTGTCACAGGATCAAACTGTTGAGAGAAAAGCGAAAGAATTTTTCCTTGCTTTAGAATTAACCAAAAAATATAGTAAGGATCAAATTCTAACCATGTACCTTAACAACGCTTATTTTGGAAATGGTGTGTGGGGTGTAGAAGATGCGAGTAAGAAATACTTTGGAGTTTCTGCATCAGAAGTGAGTTTAGATCAAGCTGCTACTCTGGCAGGGATGCTCAAAGGGCCGGAACTGTATAATCCCTTGAATTCTGTAGAAGATTCTACCAATCGGCGCGATACTGTCTTGCAAAATATGCTTGCAGCGGGTTACATTGATAAAAATCAAGAAACCGAAGCTGCAGAAGTTGATATGACTTCGCAATTACACGATAGGTATGAAGGAAAAATCTCAGATTACCGCTATCCTTCTTACTTTGATGCGGTGGTTAATGAAGCCGTTTCCAAGTATAATCTAACAGAGGAAGAGATTGTCAATAATGGCTACCGCATTTATACAGAGCTGGACCAAAACTATCAAGCAAATATGCAGGTTGTCTATGAAAATACAGCTCTATTTCCTAGGGCAGAGGATGGAACATTTGCTCAATCAGGAAGTGTGGCTCTCGAACCGAAAACAGGTGGAGTTCGTGGAGTTGTCGGTCAGGTTGCTGGCAATGATAAAACTGGATTCCGGAGTTTCAACTATGCAACTCAATCAAAACGTAGCCCTGGTTCTACAATTAAGCCTTTAGTTGTTTATACGCCTGCAGTTGAAGCTGGCTGGGCTTTGAATAAGCGGTTGGATAACCATACCATGCAGTATGACAGCTATAAGGTTGATAACTACGCAGGGATCAAAACGAGTCGAGAAGTTCCTATGTATCAAGCCTTGGCAGAATCGCTTAATCTGCCTGCTGTTGCCACTGTTAATGATTTGGGCGTTGATAAGGCTTTTGAGGCGGGCGAAAAATTCGGACTCAACATGGAAAAGGTCGATCGTGTTCTTGGCGTCGCCTTGGGAAGCGGTGTTGAAACCAACCCTCTTCAAATGGCTCAAGCATATGCTGCCTTTGCAAATGAAGGTTTAATGCCGGAAGCTCATTTTATTAGTAGAATTGAAAATGCTAGTGGTCAGGTCATTGCGAGCCATAAAAATTCACAAAAACGGGTGATTGATAAGTCTGTAGCTGACAAGATGACTAGTATGATGTTGGGGACATTCACCAACGGTACCGGTGTTAGTTCATCGCCTGCAGACTATGTCATGGCAGGAAAAACTGGAACAACTGAAGCTGTTTTCAATCCTGAATACACAAGTGACCAGTGGGTAATTGGTTATACTCCGGATGTAGTGATTAGTCACTGGCTTGGTTTCCCTACCACTGATGAAAGTCACTATCTAGCAGGATCTACTTCAAACGGTGCAGCTCATGTCTTTAGAAACATTGCCAATACCATTTTACCTTATACGCCAGGAAGTACCTTTACAGTTGAAAATGCTTATAAGCAAAATGGAATTGCACCAGCCAATACAAGAAATCAAGTACAGAGTAATGAAGAAAATCAGGCGGATAATAGCCTTTCTGATATTAGAAGTCGTGCACAAAATCTGGTAGATGAGGCTAGCCGTGCTATCTCGGATGCTAAAATTAAGGAAAAGGCTCAAACGATATGGGATTCGGTAGTCAATCTATTTCGTTAAGATGCTTGTCAAAGCCTAGCTTTCTTGTTATAATAGATAAGATGGAGGCGTTATGGCACTAAAAAAAGCAAGCCTAGCTTGTGCGGTTTGTGGTTCGAGAAACTATTCAATCAAGATCAGCGGAAACCCCAAGCCAACACGACTAGAAGTAAATAAATTTTGTAAACATTGTGGTAAGTACACTACACACAGAGAGACGAGATAGGAGAGAGCGATGCGTTTTATTGGAGATATTTTTAGACTTCTTAAAGACACAACATGGCCAACTCGCAAGGAAAGCTGGAGAGATTTTCGTTCTATCATGGAATACACTGCTTTCTTTGTTGTGATTATTTATATTTTTGACAAGTTGATTGTTTCAGGTTTGATTCGATTTATTAACATTTTTTAGAAGATTTGTGGAGTTATTTACGCCAAAAATCTTCTATTATGAAAGGAAGTATCATGGATAGTTTTGATAAAGGATGGTTTGTTTTACAAACCTATTCTGGTTATGAAAATAAGGTAAAAGAAAATCTATTACAACGTGCACAAACCTACAATATGTTGGATAATATATTACGTGTTGAAATTCCAACACAAACAGTGCAAGTTGAAAAAAATGGAAAGAGAAAAGAAGTAGAAGAAAATCGCTTTCCAGGTTATGTTCTTGTGGAAATGGTGATGACAGATGAAGCTTGGTTTGTTGTTCGAAATACACCAAACGTTACAGGATTCGTCGGATCTCACGGAAATAGATCAAAACCAACTCCATTATTGGAACAAGAAATCCGTGATATCTTGGTTTCTATGGGACAAACTGTACAAGAGTTTGATATCGATGTTGAAGTTGGTCAAACTGTACGTATCATTGATGGTGCTTTTGCAGACTATACTGGTAAAATTACAGAGATTGATAACAATAAAGTGAAGATGATTATCTCTATGTTTGGTAATGACACAGTTGCAGAAGTAAACCTAAACCAAATTGCAGAATTATAACCCAAAGAGAGGCTTGTCCTCTCTTTTTTGTGCAGTTGAGGCAGTGTAGAGAACAGAACGGGGGAAATAACCAAATTAGCTTCTTTATTTGTTAGACTGTATCTAGAAAGGGGAACAATATGATTGAAGAATTGTATGAAGAAGTCCGAGGCATTGTATATAAGAGTAGAAAAGAATATTACTTGCATTTATGGGAGCTATCGGATTGGGATCAAGAGGGTATGATTTGCTTACATGAATTGATCAGTAGAGAAGAAGGACTAGTAGAAGATATACCACGCTTACGTAGATACTTCAAAACTAAATTCCGGAATCGGATTTTAGACTATATCCGTAAGCAAGAAAGTCAAAAACGAAGATATGATAAAGAACCCTATGAAGAAGTAGGTGAGCTTAGTCATCGTATCAGTGAGGGAGGTCTGTGGCTAGATGATTATTATCTCTTTCATGAGACACTAAGAGATTATAGAAGCAAACAAAGTAAAGACAAACAAGAAGAGTTAGAACGCATCTTAAGAAATGAACGCTTCCGAGGGCGTCAAAGAGTATTAAGAGACTTACGTATTGTGTTTAAGGAGTTTGACATCCGTACTCAATAGGAAGTCATACAAAAAAACATAAAAAGTTTTAAAAAGTAGTTGACAAGTCTGAAAAAGTCTGTATAATAGTAAGAGTTGAAAACAACTCTGGTCCGTTGGTCAAGGGGTTAAGACACCGCCTTTTCACGGCGGTAACACGGGTTCGAATCCCGTACGGACTATGGTATGTTGCGGTTGAAGCACTTGATGAAAAAAAGTTTCAAAAAAGTGTTGACAAGCGAAAGCGGCTGTGATATACTAATATAGTTGTCACTTGAGAGAAGCGAGTGACAAAGACCTTTGAAAACTGAACAAGACGAACCAATGTGCAGGGCACTACAACTAAGGTTGTAGTACTGAACAATGAAAAAAACAATAAATCTGTCAGTGACAGAAATGAGTGAGAACTCAAACTTTTAATGAGAGTTTGATCCTGGCTCAGGACGAACGCTGGCGGCGTGCCTAATACATGCAAGTAGAACGCTGAAGGAGGAGCTTGCTTCTCTGGATGAGTTGCGAACGGGTGAGTAACGCGTAGGTAACCTGCCTGGTAGCGGGGGATAACTATTGGAAACGATAGCTAATACCGCATAATAGTAGATGTTGCATGACATTTGCTTAAAAGATGCAATTGCATCACTACCAGATGGACCTGCGTTGTATTAGCTAGTTGGTGGGGTAACGGCTCACCAAGGCGACGATACATAGCCGACCTGAGAGGGTGATCGGCCACACT
>NZ_JAHUZC010000006.1:0-112630 GCF_019218685.1 Streptococcus vulneris
ATCAAGTCACCCAAGTAGAAAAATCCTGTGTAGTCACTAGCACGCGCAGCCTGCTGCATACTGTGGGTCACGATGATAACAATCAAAGACAGACAAGCAAAGGTCAAGCCTTTTCCTAATTTCTCTAGACGAGAGTTCTTTGAGGGAGAAAGTAATTTTTTAGCTAATTCTTCTTGATTCATTAGTGACTCCCTTCTAGTGCTGTCACCGTTCCGACAGCATCTTTTTCAACCTTCATTTCCTTGACAGAAATATAGCCCATTCCCTTAACGATTCCGCTTTGCGCTTCATCTGAGAGGACGAAGTTGAGGAATTCTGCCACCAATTCATTTGGTTGGCCTAGGGTGTACATGTGTTCATAAGACCACAAAGGCCAGTTATTGCTTGTAACATTTTCTGCAATCGGCTCATAGCCATTCAACTTCATGCGTTTAACCGAGTCATCCACATAGGCAAAGGCTAGGTAAGAAATGGCTCCTGGTGTCTGAGAAACAATGTTTTTAACCATCCCATTTGAATCCTGTTCTTGACTCTGCACGGCAGATTGACCATCCATGATAACACTATCAAAGGTTGCACGTGAACCTGAACTTGCCGCGCGGTTGATAATGGAAATGGCTAGGTCTTTCCCACCGACTTCTTTCCAGTTGGTCACTTGACCTGTGAAGATGCTACGGAGTTGTTCAGTTGTCAGATTTTCAACATCAACTTCTTTGTTTACAATGACTGCCAAGCCCGCTACGGCTACCTTATGGTCCACTAGAGCGGATGCGTTGATACCGTCTTTTTCCTCGGCAAATACGTCTGAATTTCCTACATCAACGGCTCCAGACTGAACCTGAGACAGACCTGTACCAGATCCGCCACCTTGGACGTTAACTGTTTTTCCAATGTGCATAGAGCCAAATTCATCTGCTGCTGCTTCGACCAAGGGCTGAAGAGCCGTTGAGCCAACAGCTGTCATGGATTCCCCACGATCAATCCAGCTAGCACATCCCGCCAAAGAACCTGCCAGCAAAAGAGCTGCAAGGGATAGAGCGAGTTTTTTCCTTTTTTTCACTGTTTTTCTCCTTGAAAATAATGGTGAATGCTGTGAATTTTTTCAACTATTTATTTATGTTTTTCTTTTTTAAAATTGGGAGCCAACTAAAGTTCTTATACTCAATGAAAATCAAAGAGCAAACTAGGAAACTAGCCGCAGGCTGTACTTGAGTACGGCAAGGCGATGTTGACGCGGTTTGAATTTGATTTTCGAAGAGTATTAGCTTGGTTTAACTAGAAATTTGCTTAGTTACCATCTCCACCAATTTTGACTTAAAATGAAAGACAATTTGAAAAAAATCCATACTTCCACTATAACATAGACAAGCTACTTTGACTAGCATTTTCACTTGAATCTTAGGCCTTTTGGAAAATAATTTTTCAAAACATTTCCCGTCACCTTAGCAAAGCCCAACCCATTGCCTTGAACCAAAACTTGGTACCAACCATTTGGCAGACTTTCTGCCAGCTGAACGGTTTCTCCAGCGGCATACTTTACAAATTTCTCTTGGTCAATTTCAACCGACTGCTTGACCTGACTCGGTTTCAAGGCTAGACCAAGAGCGAAACTGGGTTCAAAGCGTTTCTTCTTAAAGGTACCCAGATGCAGGCCATTCCTAGCAATCTTGAGTTTCTCTAAATCTGGCAAAAGTTCTGGCAAGAGATAAAGCTGGTCTCCAAAAGTCTGCAAGATACCCAGTAGATTAACCTTCAGGTGGTTTTGGGTAAATTCCTGCCACAAGGAAACTTGTTCTCGGCTGAGGTTGCTCTTACTTGCCTTAAATTTAGGAGCTGGATTGTCACCTTTAAATTGCAAATGGGCTACAAATTGCCCCTCTCCCTTAAAATGATGTGGGTACATACGAGCCGTTTCTGGCAGGTCAATACCAGCTACCATTCCATTGATATGCTCTACTGGCAACAAATCAAAATCATACTCCTCCAGCAACCAATTGACAATCTCTTCGTTTTCCTCAGGTGCCCAGGTACAGGTTGAATAAACCAAACGACCACCTTCAGCTAGCATGGTTACTGCATCTTCCAGAATTTCTCTTTGCAAGTTAGCGCATTGACTCGGATAATCTAAGCTCCAATAGTCCATAGCATCTGGTTGCTTACGGAACATCCCTTCCCCTGAGCAAGGGGCATCAAGGACAATGAGGTCAAAATAGCCCTTAAAAACCTTGGCCAAGTGGTCAGCAGATTCATTGGTCACCACGACATTTGTCGCTCCAAAGCGCTCCATGTTTTCTACTAAAATCTTAGCCCGTTTGCTTGAAATTTCATTGGAAACAAGGAGACCCTCCCCTGCTAGATAGGCTGCCAGCTGAGTTGATTTTCCACCCGGTGCAGCTGCCAAGTCCAAAACCTTCATACCAGGACTGGGCTGGGCTACCTGAGCCACCATCTGGGCAGCAGGTTCTTGCGAATAAACTAAACCAGTGGCATGCTCAGGCGATTTCCCTGAAACCTTCCCATAATGTCCCCAAGGAGTTTGAGGAATGGCATTAGGAAAGGAAACTGGCGCTTCTTTTAAAGGATTGACCCGAAAAGCCGAAACCGCTTCCTCCTCAAAAGAGGCAAGAAAATCTCTTGCCTCATCTCCTAGTATCTCTTCATATTTTTCAACAAATCCTTCTGGAAATTGCATTTAAGTTCTTTTCCTTTCGTAAATATAGGACTGAATTTCCTCCTGCATCTCAAGAGGTAGCATCATGACCGGCTGTCTGGTTTGAAAATCAAGCGCTTGACCAGATAGGGTCACAACCCGATAGCCCAGACTTTCCCCTAAAATACTAGCCGCAGCATAATCCCATGGTTGCAGATAAGTGACATAGGTCAACAAACGCCCTGACAAAATCTTGGCAAAACTAATGGCCGCACTCCCATAGACTCGAACACCAAGCACAGCTCGACCCAAATCAGCCAGCCCCCATTCGTTGGTTTCCAACATACCACTATTCCCTGCAATGAGGAAATCTCCAAGTGGTTTTACTTTAAAGGGAGCTAGGAGCTGATCATTTCGACAGACTGGAAACTTACCACCACCGTGATAACAATCCCCTTTGACCACATCATAAATCAGACCAAACTGTCCCTGACCATTTTCAAAATAAGCCATCATAACAGCAAAATCTTCCTGCTGGGCTACAAAATTATTGGTCCCATCAATGGGATCAATGACCCAAACCCTGCCCTCTTGAACCGAGGCTCGCAGACAACCTTCTTCAGCACAAATCTTATCTTCAGGATAACGAGACAAAATCTCACCAACCAATAGCTCCTGAACTTCCTTGTCCAGTTTGGTCACCAAATCTGTTGGAGAGGACTTGGTTTCAACACGCAAGTCTTCCTGCATATGGTCAAGTATGTACTGGCCCGCTCTCTTAACAAGCTCTTTGGCAAATTCAAATTTACTTTCCAAGAGAAATCTTCCCTTCCCCTTTTTCCTTGGCAGTCTGAACTGCTCGGTAAAGCGAATAGCCACTAACTGTTTCAAATTCTCGTCCCAAACGTTTCTCTTCGCTCTTACTTGGCACGACCGCTTTGAATCCCTTATAGGAGTCCAGTAACTTTTTAGCCTCCACCTTGCCTTCATAGGCAGCTTCAACATCATTAAAAAAAGAAAGCACTGAAGCAAGTTCTTCAGTGCTCCACGACAAATCTAGTGGGTAACTATACTGTTTGTTCATTAACTAATACCAGCTCTCATTCTTGCTTCTTTTAGTTCTTGCTTACGGTAACTACGAGGGAGAAAAGCACGAATCTCATCTTCATTAAAACCAATTTGCATACGTTTGGCATCAATAATAATTGGACGACGCAAAAGACTAGGATACTGCTCAATCAAATGAAGCAATTCCGATACTGAAATACTCTCTACATCAATATCTAATTTTTGAAAAATTTTTGAACGAGTTGAAATGATGTCATCAGTACCATTTTCGGTCAAGGAAAGAATGTGTTGCAATTCTTTTCTCGTTAAAGGACTAGTCATAATATTGTGCTCCTCAAAGGGCACCTTATGTTTTTCTAACCAGGCCTTCGCCTTACGACATGAAGTACAGCTCGGTGATAGAAATAGTGTAATCATGCTTTTCTCTTCTTATCTATACTTTGCTAATTCTATTATACAAAAAAATAAAGCGCTTGACTAGGGATTTTTAGAAAAAAAGCCTATTTTTTCAAGAAAAATAGACTGTTTGCGAACGATTAACCCTTTTTGGATTTGATTAATTCATTCTTGACAATAGTTTCGAATCACATACCTAATTGATTTATGCAAAATAAGAATATCTTTAGTATTATTTCCTATGACTTTTCAGGTACAGAAAACCAAAGAAGCTTTCATAGAGGGCAAAAAAGAGGATGAAGGCATGAAGGAAAAAGGTCTCTGGCAAAATCATAATAACAGGATCCTTGGCTGGATCAAAAAGCCAGGTATCATCTCCCACAAAGAGAATTTGATGAAAAAGGGTAAAGAATTGATCAAAACCAATCAAGACTCCCCCAAGACCAATCAGCACAGGCAAGACTACTAGAGTCAAAAGCCCCTTACTGAATAAAGATAAAAAGCCCTTTTTCACAATCCCTTTGACAAAGAAATAGAAACTTGGCAGGGTAACTAGAGCAACCAGCTGAACTAGGTGAAAGAGGTCCTTGACCACTGCAAAGTGATGCAGACCAGCTGCTGACGAACGAAAATCAGGCATCTCTAAGACTTGACTAAAAGGATTGGTCAGATAATTCATCAAAATATGAAAGTTGTATTGAATAGTTTCTGGTTTTAGATAAACTCGATCCGTCAAGTTCAGCCACTCAATCTCCAAAGGATAAAAAATCCAAGCCAAATAAATGGTCAAAAGGATTGAGAGGGAGAGTAGAAAGAGCATAGAGCCCCAAAAGGTTAATTTAGTTTTCATCAAAATCCCACTCCGCAAGACTAGAAACCACATGAGTCGGTGCGATTGGTAGGTCTGCTACTTCTTCCGCCTTGGTAAAACCTGTTGTCACCAAGAGCGTTGGAATGCCATTGTCAATCCCTGCTCGGATATCTGTTAAATAGTTGTCCCCGACCATGATTAACTCTTCACGTTCCAAACCTAAGTGCTCAACCGCCTTATCCATAATGATGGCATTTGGTTTTCCAATATAAACAGGCTTCACTCGTGTTGCTACTTCAAGCAGGGTAATCAGTGAACCAGCACCTGGCAAAAGACCGCGTTCTGTCGGGATGTTGAGGTCAGGGTTGGTTCCGATAAAGTGAGCACCCTTTTGGATAGCTAGAGTTGCTGTCGCAAATTTTTCATAGTCGACTTGCCAGTCCAGACCTACTACCACATAGGCAGGATTATCCTTGTCTTCCACATAACCAGCTGCCTTGATGGCTTCCTTGAGCCCTGCTTCTCCGATGACATAGACGGTCTTTTCAAGCCCCAAGTCGTTCATATAGTCGATCGTTGCCAAAGTCGCTGTGTAGACAGTCGATAGGGGCGTATCGATATTAAAATTCTGAGCCAACATCTCTTGAACACTCTCTGGAGTGCGGGTTGTATTGTTTGTTACAAAAAGATAGGGGATATTCCGCTTTTGCAATTCATGGACAAAAGCTTCTCCTGCTGGAATTCGATCTTTCCCCTTATAAATTGTTCCGTCTAAATCAATTAAATAGCCTTTATATTTCATATTTTTCTCTAATCCTTCTTCATTTCTTGCCAAGTGATAATTGCTTGGGCATTGGTAGCCCCATCACTTGTAATCTCATGCTTGGTTTCCAGTCCAGTTCGTTCAACAGCCGATGTAATCACCCCACCTGGTCGAACTTCCTTGACATACTTGAGATTGATTTTCTTGGGAATATATTGGGTCAAAAAATCCGCTCCCATGACCTCAAAAATCCAGTCCAAGTATTTACTGTTATTGACATGACCATTCATATCCAAATCGTAAAAACGGACATGGTAATCCTTGCTGATTGATTCGTTCAAGGACTCATACTTTGGCCCGCGGATAAGTTTTTTATCAAAATCAGACTGGTAAGGAGCCACAATCTCGGGTTCGACAGCTTGGACTTTTCGACTATCTCGATCCATGAGAACAAAGGTCACCATCATGTGGATAAGGTCCTGTCCCGCTTCATCATAAATGGTAAAGCGACGGTAGCAAAAAAGTCGATTATAGCTCAAAGCTTCCGTTTCGATGGTAATTTCTTCCGCAAAACGAGGCAAACGAACCACCTCAATATCATAGTCTGTGATAATCCAGACCAGATTATGCTCTTCCAAAATAGTCTTATCACTAACTCCCAGTTCAATCGACTGCATCCCTGAAACTTGCAGAGACAGTAAAATCACATCTGGGAGTTTGATATGACCGTTCATATCAGCCATATCAAAAGGAATTTTCATTTTCATTTGATAAGTTAAGCCCATCATCCTACTCCAAAATAAATCGTTCTGCTACAGTGTCTCCTAAAAAGAGACCTCTCTTTGTCATGCGCACGCGGTCACCCTCTATTTGCATGAGACCTTGTTGAACCAAGTCCTTGACAATTTCTCCATAAAGTCCATCAAAAGACCGCCCAAATTTTTCCTCAAATCGCGCCATGGAGACTCCTGATTTCTTGCGGAGTCCCAAGAACATTTCTTCTTCCATTTGCTCTTTTTGACTCAGGTGCTCTTCTGTGATACGTGCATTGCCTTCCTCAACTGCACTGAGATAATGACGAATCGGACCATGATTTTTATAGCGCACTCCGTTGACATAACCAGAGGCCCCAGCACCGATGCCATAGTATTCAGCATTGTCCCAGTACATGAGATTATGGCGACTTTCAAAACCAGGCTTTGAGAAATTGGAAATCTCATAATGCTCAAAACCAGCTCGCTCCAGCTCTGCGATGATATATTCAAACATCTCAGCTTCCACTTCCTCCTTAGGCAGAGGCAACTTCCCTCGTCGCATACGGTTCATAAAGACCGTATGATTTTCCAAAATCAAGCTATACAAACTCATATGAGGAATATCCAGCCCAATAGCCTTAGCCACATTTTCCTTGACCTGCTCCATGGTCTGACCAGGCAGTGCATAAATCAAATCGATGGAGATATTGTCAAAACCAGCCAGTTTCAGACGGTCGATATTTTCATAAATATCCTTCTCCAAATGACTGCGCCCAATCTTTTTCAGCATCTTGTCATCAAAGGTCTGCACACCTAGCGAAACACGGTTGACAGCCGAGTTTTTCAAAACAGCAATCTTATCCGCATCCAAGTCGCCTGGATTAGCCTCAATAGTCAACTCTTCTAAAACAGACAGGTCCAAGTTTTTAGTCAATCCCTTCAATAACACCTCCAGTTGCGAAGCTGACAAAGCTGTCGGTGTGCCACCACCGATGTAGAGGGTTCGCAACTTTTGAATATCATAAGATTGAAACTCTTCTAACAGATGTTCCAAATAACTATCTACCGGCTGATTCTTGATAAAAACTTTTGAAAAGTCACAATAATAACAAATCTGGGTACAAAATGGGATGTGCACATAGGCTGACGTTGGTTTTTTCTGCATAGTAATTATTATACCACAAAGACACGCTACGAGAAAAAAATCACCATCCCCAGACACATAGTCCGTCCAGAGATGGTGATGGTTTATTCTTCTGTTATGTCAATAACAATCTCTTCTGATTCATCAAGAGTTTCGGCCTTTTCTTGCCATTGCTCCTTGAGATTATTGAATCGATCTTTTGATGCTTCTGTCGCTTGGCGAGCACATGATTTGGCTTGAGCAAGTACACTGTCCACAGTGATTTCACCTGACTCAACCTGTTCTTTGGTTTTAAGAACAAAATCTGTAGCCTGCTCCTTAACTTCTGTCAGTTTTTCACAGACCTGCTCCTTGGCATACTCAGGATCTTCTCTCAAATCATCTAGAAAATCTTGAGCCTGACTGCAAACTTGTTTGCCCTTGTCGCTTGTTAAAAACAAGGCAAGAGCTGCACCTGAAACGGTTCCTAAAAGGATTGAGGATAGTTTACCCATAAGGATTCTCCTTTTTTATTTTTTGAAAAATTTACTTGCAAGACGAAGAGCTGACAAACTTGCACCAGTCTTAAATGTTTTTGAACCAGCTGATGAAGCTTTCTTACTCAATACACGCGCATGGTCATTGAGATCTGAAACAGATAGAGATAAATCTGCAACAGCACTAAAGAGTGGATCAATCGTTGCCACCTTGACATTGATATCATCTGCCAAGACATTGACCTTAGCCAGCAATTCATTGGTATGATGCAAGGTCACATCTACATCTGAAGTTAAGGTTTTAATCGTCTTCTCTGTTTCATCGATAACACGTCCAAGCTTTTGTACAGTAATGATTAAATACACTAAAAATACAATCAAAGCAAGGGCTACAAGAATATATGCAACTTCTAACATTTAATTTTCCTCCTCTGTAACATAGTAAGGGGCCTTCTTACGATTTTGATAAAGAATGATAAAAATACCCAATCCGATAAGAACAACTGAAAGCCATTGAGATACTCGAAGTCCAAAGAACATGAGGCTATCTGTCCGCATACCTTCGATGACCATGCGACCGAAACCATACCAAATCAAGTAGAAAGCAGTAATATGACCTCGTCTGAGGCTCTTCCATTTTCGTCTAAAAATCAGAATCAAGGCAAAGCCAAGTAGATTCCATAGAGATTCATAAAGGAAGGTCGGTTGACGGTAGCTCCCCTCAATATACATCTGGTCACGAATAAAGCCAGGTAGATAATCCAGATTATCCACTGCTGCACCATAAGCTTCTTGGTTAAAGAAATTACCCCAGCGGCCTAGACTTTGGGCAATCATGACGCTAGGTGCCGCAATATCTAGAAAATCCCAAGTATTGATGAGTTTACGATCAGCAAAGATATAGAGGACAAGAGCCCCAGTTATCAAACCACCGTAAATGGCCAAACCACCATTCCAAATGGCAAAAATCTCTCCTAAATTCTGACTATAGTAATCAAAACGGAAAATAACATAGTAGAGACGAGCTCCTAAAATAGCCAAGGGAAAGGCTACCAAGATAAAATCTAAAATATCGTCTGGTATGATTTTCTTTCTAGGCGCTTCTTTCATGGTCAAATAAACCGCAAGAATCAAGCCTGTCACAATACACAAGGCATACCAACGAATGGCTATAGGGCCTAGATGAATAGCAATTGGATCAAGCATTAGGCACCTCGTTCTGAGCAATGAGATTTGTCAAGCGTTCTTCGAACAAACGAGTCGCATCAAAGCCCATTTCCTTGGCACGATAATTCATGGCAGCAGCCTCAATCACGACAGAGATATTCCGACCTGTTTTAACTGGAATACGGATACGAGGAATGCCTACGCCAGAAATTTCTATTTCTTCAGCATTGTTTCCAAGACGATCAAAAGTCTTATGCGTATCGTAATTTTCCAAGTAAACAGCCAGCTGGACTTGTGAAGAATCCTTGACCGCACTCGCACCGTAGAGGCTCATAACATCGATAATCCCAACCCCACGAATTTCAATCAAGTGTTTCAAGATTTCAGCTGGTTCACCCCAAAGAGTAATCTCATCCTTGGCAAAGATATCGACACGGTCATCTGCTACCAAGCGGTGACCACGTTTGACAAGCTCTAAACCTGTTTCACTCTTACCGATACCGCTATCTCCCTGAATCAAGACACCCATCCCATAGATATCCATCAAGACACCGTGTACACTGGTCCGTTCTGCCAAACGAGAATCCAGATAACTAGATAACTCTCCAGACAAACGACTAGTAGCTGTACGACTAGTTAAGATGGCAATCTTACATTCTCTGGCTGCCTTTAACATTTCCTCTGGAACTACCAAACCACGGGCAACAATAACCGCAGGTGTCTCAGGTAGAAACATTTTTTTCAAGACTTGGTAACGGTTGTGAGAGGACATCGAAACGAGGTAGGACCACTCCTTCATTCCCAAGAGCTGGATTCGCTCAGGCGTATAATAGTCAAAATAGCCCGTCATTTCAAGACCAGGTCGCGTAATGTCCGCGGTATTAATTTCCTTTTCAAGTAATTCTGGTTCGCCATAGACAATGTCTAGTCTAAGCTTTTCAATCACTTCTTTTACTAAAACCGACATCATTTCCTCCTTCAAATGAGTTCTTCTCTCTATTATATCAAATTGTAGGAGGATATTTCAGATTTTTGCAGGTTTTGAAGTATTTATTTATACTCAATGAAAATCAAAGAGCAAACTAGGAAACTAGTCGCAGGTTGCTCAAAACACCGTTTTGAGGTTGTAGATAAGACTGACGAAGTCAGTCACATATATAATCCAAGGCGACGTTGACGTGGTTTGAATTTGATTTTCGAAGAGTATTAAAAGAAAAAGGACTAGATTTCTCCAGCCTTTCATTTCTAATTAGAATTTTTTACGTTTACGAGCTGCTTCTGATTTACGTTTACGTTTTACAGAAGGTTTTTCATAGAATTCACGTTTGCGTGTTTCTTGAAGAGTACCAGCTTTAGTAACCGCACGTTTGAAACGACGAAGTGCGTCGTCAAGAGATTCATTCTTACGTACTACTGTTTTAGACATTTTTTTCACTCCCTTCAAGTTCAAGATCTATTCTATTTTACACGTAAAAGTAATAATTGTCAAGAAAAAATGCGGTTTAATTTTGATTTTTTCTGCCGTTTATACAGGTCTTGGAAGCATTAAATAGAAAAACTGAAGGTGGTCGCTTTTTTATTTCTCAAGTAAGCTGAGCGCTTCAGCATCTGCGATGATGGTCACATCAGGGTGATTTTGCAGGCTACTTGCTGGTAGATTCTCAGTCACTGGGCCAGACACTGTTCCGGCAATGGCTTCTGCTTTTGATTCACCGTAAGCAAAAAGAATAATAGACTTAGCATCCAAGATGTTTTTAATCCCCATTGAAATAGCTTGGGTTGGGACGTCTTCAATCTTGTCAAAGAAGCGCGCATTGGCTTCGATAGTCGACTGGTCAAGTTCTACTAGATGTGTTTGACTGTCAAATGGAGTACCAGGCTCATTAAATCCGATATGTCCATTGCGACCGATTCCCAAGATTTGGAGGTCAACTGGATGGTCAGCCAAAATTTGGTTGTAGCGTTCAACTTCTGTCTCAGCATTGTCCTTAATCCCACGAGGCAAGAAACTTTCTTTAAATGGTTTTTGGTTAAACAAGTTTTCTTGCATAAAATAACGGTAAGACTGTGGGTTGTCACCATCAAGGCCTACATACTCATCAAGGTTGACACTGGTTAGATTTGAAAAATCAAGGTCACTTTCAACAATTTCCTTGTAAAATTCAAGTGGGCTACTTCCTGTCGCAAGTCCTAGAGTTTGAGCTCCATTGGCCAATTTTTCCTTTAAAATCTCAAAAGCAACTTTTCCACCTTCGATTTGGTTTTCAACTTTAATGACTTTCATCTTTTCATCCTCCATTTTAATCTATATTTATTATATGGTATAGACCAATTTCTGTCAAGTGAAAACGATTTAATTTCTAAAAAAAGAGCGACTATACTTGAAACATGTTATAATGGATAGGATTAGAACTTAGAAAGAATGAACAGATATATGAATACAGCTGATTTTGACTTCCACTTGCCGGAGGAATTGATTGCCCAAACACCCCTTGAAAAACGGGATGCCTCTAAACTCCTCATCGTCAACCGTGAGACAGGAGAAATGCAGGATAAACACTTCCACTCTATTATTGATATGCTGGAACCTGGTGATGCCCTCGTTATGAATGACACCCGCGTTCTCCCTGCCCGCCTCTATGGTCAAAAGGAAGAAACTGGAGGCCATGTGGAACTTCTCCTTCTTAAAAATACTAGTGGAGATGAGTGGGAAGTTCTTGCTAAACCTGCCAAACGCCTCAAGGTTGGTACTCGTGTCAGCTTTGGTGATGGTCGCCTCAGCGCTGTCGTTACGGAAGAATTGACTCACGGGGGCCGCATTGTCCGCTTTGAATACCAAGGAATTTTCCTAGAAGTTTTGGAAAGTCTAGGAGAAATGCCATTACCACCTTATATCCATGAAAAATTGGATGACCGTGAACGCTATCAAACCGTTTACGCCAAGGAAAGTGGCTCTGCTGCAGCACCAACTGCTGGACTACACTTCACCAAAGAACTGCTGGCAGAAATCCAAGCTAAGGGTGTTCATCTAGTCTATCTGACTCTTCATGTCGGACTCGGAACCTTTAGACCCGTTTCAGTTGACAATCTGGACGAACACGAAATGCACTCAGAATTCTACCAACTTTCTGAGGAAGCTGCTGCCACCCTTCGATCTGTCAAGGAAAATGGAGGCCGTGTCATCGCTGTCGGAACCACTTCTATCCGCACCTTGGAAACTATTGGTTCCAAGTTTGATGGGAAAATCCAAGCAGATTCTGGCTGGACCAATATCTTTATCAAACCTGGCTATGAATGGAAGGTTGTAGATGCCTTCTCAACCAACTTCCACCTGCCAAAATCAACTCTGGTCATGTTGGTTTCTGCCTTTGCCGGCCGTGAATTAGTCTTAGACGCTTATCACCATGCCATTCAAGAACACTACCGCTTCTTCAGTTTTGGCGATGCCATGTTTATCTATTAATTTATATAATCAAAAAACGCATATTATCAAGGTTTTATAAAGCCTGATAGTATGCGTTTTGTAATGGATAAAAAATGAGTTAATTTATTCTAAAGCTCGTATCTTTCAAGCTCTGGACACTGGCATTGATCACCGCGCCGATAATCAAAATCTTAGCGATGAGAATAAACCAGAACATCATGACCACCACGACGACGGAACTGAAAAAACGCACGTCCACTAGGTGATTGACATAATTGTTAACATAGACTGAAAAGATATTGAGCAGTAAGGCCAGAGTCAGCATGACAAAAGCACTACCTGGCAATACAAAGCGAATTCGTCGGACCCTAACATTAGGCAGGAAATAATAAAGCATGACCAAGATTGCAAAAATCAAAGCATAGACCAAGGGACCTGTTAGGTCTTGCAGATAATCAAAGAGAGGACTATCCGATTTCCAGTAACTTTTGATAAGGTTGAGGAGCATGCGACCAAAGACACTGAGAAATAGAGCTAAGGCAAATAGAATCTGCAAGCCAAAACTGACAAACAAACTCATGAGCTGATGGGAAATCATCCCACGATTTTTAGCTACTCCGTAAGCTTTATTAAAGGCTTTCTGTAGGAAATTCATGGATTTTGAAAAGGTCCAGAGGGCTGATAAAACCGCAAAACTCAATAAGCCTGTTGACGGTTGGGTCAGCACTTCTGTAATAATCTTTGCCACCACATCATACATGCTTTCCGGCAAGAATTCATTGACAACCTTTAAAAAATTAGAAACTGGAATCCGAAAATAAGGGAGGATATTAACCACCACCAAAAGAAGTGGAAAAATCGAAATCAACCAATAGTAGGCTACTGCGACACTGGTTAACTCACTATCTGATGCTTGATAATAATGCAAAAAAGCTTTTACTAAAGGCTTGTCTATCAGCTCTTTCAACCACTTCTTCATGTCACACTCCTTCACTTACAATCTTGATTAGCTTCTTCTTACCAATTCCATCATATCATAAGGGAGGGTATTGGTAGCTTCCTTCAAGGAATAGTTCTCTAAGTTATTCACATTTTGTCGTAACTTCTTGGCATACTTGGTCGTAATCAATCGTTTCTCTTCATATTCGAAAATCAACTTGCGCTCCAGATAATAGCCTCTCAGCATTTCATCGATATTGTTGGGCTTGACGCGATTGATAACCCGTTCGACAAAGGCACCACTGGTGATGATAGCTGTTTCTCGGAGACGAGAATCCTGCATGAAGCTGATCAAAGAACTCTTGTAAACCCCTTTAAGGTTCTCCAAACTTTCGATAATCATCTCTGTATTTTCTAGATAGAGCTCTGCAATTTGGTCATAGTCAAGAGCTCTGAGTTTCTGTGATTCTTCATTTTTCCAACTGCGGAAGGTCTTGCCAAAGGTAAAGACTTCGTGTAGGAGAAAACGTAAAATCCGCAAGGAAACAAGGAAATAATAGGTCAATCGTGACGCAAACTTACGATTGATACTTTGTTCCATGTTTTTCAAATAACGTTGGTAAACCCGATAAGCACGCTCACTCATCTTGCCTTCTTCGTAAGCCTGTTCTAAACCATCACTTTCAATACTGAGGATGAGAAGTTTTAAAGCCTCCCAGTCTTCTTGAGCCCCCTTATTTTCTTGACTCAGGATGAGATTTTCAATACGTCCATGATAATTGTCAATGGCTGCATAGAGAGGGAGCTTATTTCTGGTATCTTCCAACTCTTTTTCCAATTCTATCGTTACTTCATTCAAAATGGCGATATGCATGAGATAATCCTTGCTTTCTTCCTGTTCATCAGAAAGATGAGGCAAGACCAATAGGCCTGTGAAAAAGCTTACTAGCGTCACACCTGCGACAAGGAAAAGCAAGAGAGGATACTCCTGTTCTAGATTACTTGGTATCAGAAGGATCGTAGCAATTGACACCGTTCCCTTGACACCTGAAAAGGTCAAAAGAAGCATGTCCTTCATATACTTATTTAACTTTTTCTTGAGACGTCTAGTCCTATAGGCATAATAGCCATAAATCATGACAAAACGAATAGCAAAGAGGACAAAGGTAAGGGCTATAAGAGATACCAATAAAAGTAAGGGATTATAGATTGGATTGGTCAAGATAGGTTCTGCTATCATTTCCAACTCCATCCCTAAAATCACAAAGACAGAACCGTTTAGCATAAAATTCACTGTATGCCAGACCGTCTCGGTCACCGTATCCACCTGGGCTTCAAGGAGCGTAATTTTCTTAAAACGGCTTGCCTTTAAAATCCCAGCAACTACAACGGCAATAATCCCTGAAACGTGGACTTCTTCTGCCAGGAAGAAGGTTACCAAGGGCAAACTCAATTCTAATAAAAGTTCGCTGGCAATATCCGTTGCTCGTACACTAAGTAAAAAACTATGGAGGAAACGGTTGGTCATGGCTGTTAAAAAGCCAATCAAAAAACCGCCTAGGATTGAAAAGATGAGCGAACTACTCGCTTGCCCAAGGGAAAATGCCCCAGTTGTCCAAACTGTCAAAGCTACCTGAAAGGCAACCAAGCCAGAAGCATCATTCAAGAGTCCTTCACCCTTAAGGATATTGGACACGCGCTTAGGAAAGCTAAACCGCTCCGAAAGAGAGGCAAAGGCTACCAAGTCCGTAGGGCCAAGTGCCGCCCCAACAGCCAAGCAAGCCGCCAAGGGAAGACTGAGCCAAAGAAGATGGGACAAGCCACCCAAACTCAGGGTCGAGATGAAAATCACTGGAAATATGAGATAAACAATGATTCGCCAGTGTTTTAAAATAGCCGTAATATCCGCTTCTTCCGACTCTCGGAAAAGCAAGGGTCCGATAACCAGTGCCAAAAACAACTCTGTATTGAGGTGAAAGTCTGTATTGGGTAAAAAGAGACCAATCACAATTCCCAAAAGAATCTGCACCAAAGGGAGAGGCAAAAAGGGCAGGAGCTTATTGGTTGTGCTTGAAACAATCAAGACCAGTAAAAACAGGATGAGGTAAATCAGTAATTCCACGCACGTCCTCCTTAATCTTTTTTACAACAGGATTCAAATATCTCCTTCTGCTCTTTGATTTTTTGGTCAATCTTGGAACAGTCTTTGTGCTCAATTTTTCTCTGGCACCGTTCCATCTCAAGAGCAACTAATTTTTTCTTGATTTTAAGCATTTTTTTGCTCATGTGTGCTTGGTCTAACACACCCACCGCTCGTTCGTGTTGGGTTGATTCAACAAAATTCTGGCGCATGGCATCCAGCTTTTCACGTAGGTATTGTTTATCCATGTCTATATCTCTCTAATTTTTCAATCATCACTAAAAACGGTGGGTTGTTGACTTGGTTCAGGGTTCGGTAAATGGCAGCTGTGTACTCTTGTTGGTTCAACTGGCTGACAAAATCCAAGACAGCATCCCTCTCTAGGTCGCCTCCTTCATGACCATAATAGATCATGATAGCAATCCGTCCACCTTTGACAAGCAAATGACACAGCTTTTCTAATGCTTCAATCGTTGTCTGAGGTTGGGTAATGACTGACTTATCAGCTGATGGCAAATAGCCCAGATTAAAAATCCCTGCCGTGGCTTCTGTCACAAACTGGTCCAGTGTCTCGTGACCTTGCAAGATTAACTGGGCATTTGTCATTCCAGCTTGGTCCAAACGCTCTTGGGTCTTTTCCAAGGCTTGCTCCTGAATATCAAAGGCATAGACTTGCTTAGCTAGTTTCGCTAAAAAAATCGTGTCATGACCATTACCCATGGTCGCATCCACTACGATATCCTCTTTTGTCACTACCTCAGCCAAAAAATCATGTGCCATCTCAAGTGGTCTTTTCATTTTCAAACTCCTGTTTTACAGCCTTGCATCCTTGAATACTTCCACGACGTCGCATCTCCATCTCAATGCTGTTGAGCACTTCCCACTTATTGAGGCTCCACATAGGCCCAATCAGCATATCTCTAGGTGCATCTCCTGTGATTCGATGGATGACGATATGCTTGGGAATGATTTCCAGTTGGTCACAGATGACCTTGACATATTCGTCCTGACTCATCAGTTGCAAACGTCCCTCGTGGTAGTCCCGTTGCATACGAGTATTGGTCATCAGGTGAAGCAAGTGCAGTTTAATCCCTTGAATATCGTTATCCGTGACACAACGGCGGACATTTTCAATCATCATCTCATGGGTTTCACCAGGAAGTCCGTTGATCAAATGAGAAACAATCTCAATCTTGGGATATTTTCTCAAACGCTTGACCGTCTCCACGTACAATTCATAGGAGTGGGCACGATTAATCAGATCAGAGGTTGCCTCATAAGTGGTCTGCAAGCCCAATTCAACCGTCACATGCATGCGTTTCGACAACTCAGCCAAATATTCGATGGTTTCGTCGGGTAAACAGTCTGGGCGCGTTCCAATATTGATTCCTACCACACCTGGCTCGTTGATAGCCTGCTCATAGCGCTCTCGGATGACTTCCACCTTTTCATGGGTGTTGGTAAAATTTTGAAAATAAACCAGATATTTCTGAACATCCGGCCACTTACGGTGCATAAAGTCAATTTCCTTATAAAATTGCTCACGGATAGGCGCATCCGGTGCTACGATAGCATCTCCAGAACCTGAAACCGTACAAAAAGTACAGCCTCCATGAGCCACAGTCCCATCACGATTGGGACAGTCAAACCCCGCATCAATAGGGACTTTAAAGGTCTTTTCTCCAAAGAGTTTTCGATAATAATCATTCAAGGTATTATAAGATTTCATAACTTTCATTATAACAAAAAACATCTACAATCTCAAAAGCCTGACTTTCCTATAAATTCCTCTGTTTCTCGTTTCCATTAGCGATTTTTTATGATACAATATGGGTATGATTTTAATGAAATTAGCATCTATTTTATTATTGATACTGACCTTGGTCGTCTGCATTATCATAACCAAACTTTTTAGATTAAAAAAACTAGGACGAAACTTTGCGGATTTGGCTTTTCCAGTCTTGGTATTTGAGTACTACCTAATCACAGCTAAAACCTTTACCCATAATTTTCTCCCTAGACTAGGACTAGCCCTCTCACTCCTAGCCATTATTCTCGTTTTTTTCTTCCTTTTGAAAAAACGTAGCTTTTACTATCCTAAATTCATCAAATTCTTCTGGCGTGCAGGATTCTTATTAACCCTTGTCATGTATATAGAGATGATTGTTGAATTGTTCTTAATGAAATAATTGAATCCCTAAACATTTTCTAGGGATTTTTGCTTTCTCTACAAAATAAGGTAGATAATAACACTATACAATTTTATACAAAGAAAATCCCTTAGAAACTTATATTCCAAGGGATTTATCTTCTATCTAAGACAAGAGTTTCTCTCCACTCTTTAATGATAACGAAAGTATCAAAATTTCTAGTCTTCTTTTTTACCTTTAGTGGCTACTAATCCTGCACTCAAACAGAGTAGAGCTAAACCTGCTGCTACTGTTGCTTGGCTTGCCGCATTACCTGTATTTGGTAACTGGGCTTTATTAGTTTGATTAGCTTCACTTGGAGCAATTGGTTTTGTTTCTGCTTTTTCTGACACTTGTGGTTTTGTATCTACCGGCTGTACTGGTTTAGTTGCTTCACCAGCCATACCGACTTCTACGATGCGATCCTGAGCCATAACTTTATCATAGCTATCCTTTTCAGTTCGCTTACCATTTTCAACCTCGATTAAGTGAACACGGACTCCTTGTCTTCCTTCTTGGAGGACTCGAGTTTGACCTACTGGAAGTTTATCGTTCTTTTGTTCCTGAACTTTGAAATCGATTGTTTCTTCTTCAATTACAAGTTCTGGTCTGTTAAGCACAAGATTCTTAACTTCGTCTTCTGGAAGAGAGGTGCCTGGTTTCGTTCCAACTTCTAGGATACGATCTTGAGCAACAACTTTATCATAAGTTTCTTTAAGTTGGCGTTTTCCGTTTTCCACTTCGATCAAGCGAACACGGACTCCTTGTTTTCCTTCTTGAAGAACACGGGTTTCACCTAGATACAACTTATCAGACTTACGTTCCTGAACCTTGAAATCAATGGTTTCTTCTTCGACCACAAGTTCTGGTCTGTTAAGCACAAGATTCTTCACTTCATCTTCTGGAAGGGCGGTGCCTGGTTTCGTTCCAACCAAGACGATGCGGTCTGTCGGTGCCTCTACCACTTCATGGAGTTTTTCTTCCTTACTTCCATCAGAATTAATTGCTGTAAAGATACGTTCCTTACCAACTTTTCCTTCTTGTTCTACACGAGTCTCACCTAGATAGAGTGTTGAATCTTTTTTCTCAACTGTCTTGTAGGCCAAATCGTTTTCAACAAATTCAAGTTTTGGAAGTTCCTCCTGAACAGCAGCAACTGTCTTCTCAGAAACTGGTTTTTCCTTAGTCAACTGGATACGGTATTCCTTAACTTGTTTTCCACTTTCTGAAACGAGGCGAACAAGTACTGGAAGGCTGTCTTCTCCACTATCTACAACTGTTGAAGCTACTTGATTGGTTTCTTCAACTGAGACTTTTGGACGTTGACCTTTATAGGTAATTTGATAATCTTGACGATTTTCAGCGAAATCAGGAAGTTCTTTTCCATCTACAAGAATCTTCGATTGAGTACTTTCTTGAGGCAATTCACTTGGTGCAAGGAAGGTCATCTCAATCATCGCAACACCTCTCTTATCTGCTTTACGCTCCATACGCCATCTCATGGCTTTAGCTTTGACAGCTTTAAATGTTACGTTGATTTCATCACCAGCTGCAATGTCTTTATCCACACGATAAGGAACAGCTTCCCAATTTTCTGGATTGTTAAATGGATGGCCTGATTCGTATGCTTGGTAGTTTGAATAGTAGGTCGGCACTTCAAAGTCTGGGCCAATATAACGTTCCAAAACAAGTTTAGATGGTGCATCTGTACCACTATCTGCAAAGAAGTGAAGTTTGGCTTGCGCAACAGTCCGCTCTACAATCTTACCATTTTCACGGAAGATGACGCCTGCTGATACTTCTGGATTGGTAGACGGTCTTGCAGACCAGTTTGTCCAACGACGATTTTCAGAGTGATCTCTATCATTGATATAGTCTACACGGTCATGAGAACTGTCGTCAATATCATTAGTTGCTGAAGCAAAGGCCTGGTTACTGTTTTCATCATAGTTAGGGTTATCTGAAAGAGCCTCACCAAGTTTATCTGTCACTCGTACAGTGAACTCTGCAGTAAGATTGCTACCAAGGACACGACCTCGAACAGTAAATTGACCTGCTTTTGTCAGATTTTCTGCTGGAACTTCTTCCCATTCAACTGTCAGGTCTTTTGTTTCGTAGCCGTCTTTACCTGTGAAGTAAACCGGAACCTTAGTTGGCAATTCAAGTGGTTGGTCTAGTTGCAACAAGCGAGCTTGTTTAACTGCAGCAACTGGTTTACGAGAAAGTAAGTCTTTATCCTTAGTGAAGTGCAGACGGTATTCTCCTAAGATGTCGCCATTTTCAGCTTTCGCGATGACACGAACTGGCTCACCTTCACGAACACTTGGAACGACGGTTGCGAGACCATTGTTGCTAACACTTGCTGTGACTGCGGGAACTTTTCCATCTACAGACTCAAGGTAGTAGTCTGTCAAATCAGGGTTGAAGTTTGCTAAGTCTTTGCCGTCAACTTGTATTCTTGTTTGTCCTTGTTTGGCTGCCGCAACTTGTTTCGCAAAGATTTGTACTTCTGTGATAGACGTTCCACGCTTGTTATCTGCTTTAACCATGCGAATGCGAACAGCATAGGTTTCAACTTTATCAAAGCTAAAGTGATTCATTTCTCCAGCCTTGAGTTGTTCTGGAGCTTTTAGATTAGTCACTTGTTTCCAATTAGCAGGATCATTAAAGACATGGTTTTCATTACCGACAAAGCTAGGATTCTTAGGAGCTGTTGGAACAGTCTTACCAACATAATACTCTATCACATAAGATTTCGGTGCACCGACTCCATGGTCTTCGTGGAATCCGACACTTAGATTATCAACGGAGCGTTTGCTCAAGATACCGGAATCTCCGAACAGAACACCGACTGAAGCTTCTGGATTACTACGATTCCAGTTTGTCCAACGATTGGCTGGTCGGTCATTAAAGGAAATCAATTTATCGTTGACATTTGAAACAGGGTCGGTTGGATTTGAATCTGAAGCAAAGGCAAGTGGCAATTCTGAACCGGTCCATTGGTCAGAAATGTTTGCACCTTGCTCAGTTTGAGCAGATACGCGAACATGAAGTTTAGTTGTTAATTGAGTACCTTCTAAGCGACCATTAACTGTAAAGACACCTTCCTTAGCGTATTGCTCTGGACGAATCGCATCCCATGCAACCTTAGCTGATGAAACGTGACCATTTGAATCATATGTACGAACGCTTTCTGGTAATTGTGGTGCTTCTGCGATTGGAGTTGTCACACTAACTTCTTCAACTGAAACGATGCCTTCTACAGATACTTTAGCACGCGCTTCAAGGTCAATGCCTTCAACTTTACCTAACACTTCAAAGCTTTGATAGTGGTCTAGTTTTTCTTTCGGAATAGCTTGCCAAGTGACTTTGTGAGCTTTAGGGAAACCTTTGTCATACTCAACCGTTACTGTTGATGGAAGAGTAGGTTCTTGGTGTAAATCTGTCACTACATTTACAGGACGGATGGATTGCGCAATCTTCTTCTCAGTATTGGCTTGTATAGTGAGATTGATTTGACCTGTAGCACCCTCATATTCAGCTTTCAGAGTAAGTGCTCCTGGTTTATGCAACTCAAGCATTCCTTTTCGGACTGCAACTTCCCCTTCACCACTTGTAGAGAAGCTCACCTTATCAGCTGGTAATACAGCTTGCGTTCCATCTTGATAATGAGCTCGAACCGACAAGTTGACTGTTTGGTCTTCTTTGAGACCGTCAGCTTGTTCCACTTGCAAGCTCAAGTGAGCAATTTTTGGTGCTTCTTCTAGGAATTGAATTGCATAGGTTTGAAGAGGGCCACCATCTTTAGACTGAACAAAGATGCTCGCACGCATGCCGTTTGCTGCGCTTGCTTGAAGAACTGTAACATCAGCATTTTCAGCACTTGCTATGACTTCTGGCAATTGGGCACCATAAGCAAGAGTGCGGTATTGCATTGGTTGTTGACTAGTAAGCCCTGTTACTGCCTCACCACCAACAGTAACAGTTGGCACTACAGGTGCTGCAACTTTTCCTTCTTCTACCACAAGGGTTGCATGAATAGTTTCTCCAGCTAACTGACCAGTCATTTGAATACGTGATCCTGCTACTGAAAGTTTGGCTTTATCTGCTTCCGCAATCTCCCAGCTATCTACTTCGTACTCTTGTACACTTCCATCGGTTACAAGTATTGACACATATTTATCTACAGTGTTCAAATCTGCTCCTGGAGCAACACGTTTAACTGTTGGTAATTCTTTCGCAATTGCTAGAACCTCAACACGAGCCTCTACCTCACGTCCATTTGCTGTACCTTTAGCAGTCACAACTCCTGCTTGACTAACATCGACTTGAGACCAAGTTACTGGAAGTTTTTCACGACTACCATCGCTGTATACAAAACCTACTGTTTTCGGCATTTTTGGATCTTTACCAATTAATGTACGAACTCTTGCTACTTCTGTCCCTAAAACAGTTTTTTCTTGTCCTTCTTTTTTACCAGTAAAGACAGTTACTTGACTAGATTTCAAGAGATCTGAATGGGCTGTCAGTGTGAATTTACCTGCTTGTTCAGTTGATTTGACAATGGCAACACCTTTACCATTAAATGCTTTACGAATCCAAGAACCATCTGCTTGCGCCTTATAGCGTTCACGGCTGGCTTGTTCCCCGTTATCGACACCGACAAGTTGGCCTTGTCCGTGCAATTGGAAGCGAACCAGATTATTGGCAGTTGGTACTACATTCCCTTGACTGTCAACAATTTCATAGTAGATGTATGTCAAGTCTTTTCCATCTGCTGCGATTGCATGATCTTCTTTGATAAGACGAACAGCCGCTGGCTTACCAGCAGTCGTAATCTTATCTCGAGCAATTTCTTTACCAGCTTCATCACGAGCAATTGCTTCCAAGGTACCTGGTTGATAAGCAACTTTCCATTCAAGATAAAGTTCATTAGCATTAGCACCTTCTTGGTAAGTTCGTCCATCGCTAGTTTGTTTTTTGTTGAAAGTCTTAAGACCAAGAGATTTTCCATTCAAGAACAATTCTACACTTGCAGCATTAGAATAAGCACGTACAGGGATTTTATTTTCCGCGTCTGCTACATTGTCTATCAACTCTTTGTTTTCCCAGTTCCAGTGAGGAAGAAGGTGAACCATTGGTTTTTTCTTGGCAGAAACCCATTGACTTTGGTAAAGATAAAAATCATTTTTTGGAATACCTGCAGTATCTACGATACCAAAGTAAGAGCTTTTAACTGGCGTGTTGTTTTGGTTGTGCCATGGAGTTGGTTCACCGATATAGTCCGTACCTGTCCAAATGAATTGACCAGCATAGCCAGCATTGTCACGGTCAAATGTCCATGAAGCAGTTGCCGTTTTACCCCAACCAACACGGTCATTTCCATAATCTGACTGTTCATAGTTACGCCATGACTGATTACTTTGTACCCACTCACGCTCTGGGTGGAAGTAACTTCCTCTTGTACGCGTTGCTGAAGATGTTTCTGACCCATAAATCAACCAGTTTGGATGCTTAGCTCTAAGGGCTTTGTAATTATCTTCAGAGTAGTTAAATCCAACAGCATCGAGTTCATCAGCAATTTTTTCATGCCCACCGCTACCATTACCGAAACGGAACTTATCTGCTCCCATGGTAACATAACGAGTTTTATCAACATCCTTGATAACTTTGACTAGACGTTTAACAGTCGCTAGAGAATGAGGATCCCCATTTGCTTCACCGATTTCATTTCCGATTGACCACATAAAAACAGCAGGATTATTTTTGTCTCTCTCTACCATAGTACGTAAATCGTAGTCGGACCATTTTTCACCTTTTTTAGCCTCAGGATGGGTAGCATCTTTTTCAAAGAAACGTCCGTAGTCATAAGGTTTCTTTCCACCATACCAAGTATCAAAGGCCTCTTCTTGAACAAGTAAGCCAAGTTCAGCTGCAATCTGTAAAGTCTGAGGACTTGCTGGGTTGTGAGTCGTACGAATCGAATTCACCCCCATTTCCTTCATCTGTTTCAGTCTACGGTACTCAGCCTTGTAGTTTTCTTCTGCTCCAAGCGCTCCGTGGTCATGGTGCAAGGAAACTCCATGGAATTTAATGCGTTCACCATTCAAAGAGAAGCCCTCATTTGGAGTCCAGTTATAATATCGGTAACCAAACAGATCTTTCTTAGCATCAACTAATTGACCGTCCCGGTAAACACGTGTAACTAATTCATACAAGGCCGGTTTGTCATTTAAAACCGTCCAGAGTTTTGGTCTTTCAACTTCTAAAATCGCATCAAGACTAGTTACTTCATGTGCTTTCAAGGTACGGCTCTCTGTACGTACTAGACCTGTCACAGCCTGACCACCACGTTCAACGATTTGATATTCTGCTACAAGTTGATGGTCTTTGTCGTCCGTATTGATAATTTTGCTGGTCACATGAGTTTCAACCTTGCCGTGTTGCTGTTGTTCAAGTTTTGGTGTTAAGATGGTTGTCCCATTTTTCTCAACATGAACTTTATCTGTCACTTGTAAAGTCACATCACGGTAAATACCGCTACCTGAATACCAACGGCTGCTTGGTTGTTTGTTGACTGCATGAACAGCAATTACATTCTCACGTCCATCTTTGTTCAAATAGTTAGTGATGTCATATGAAAATTGGTTATAACCATTTGGGTAATGACCCACTAACTGACCATTGACATAAACTTGAGAATCCATGTAGACGCCATCAAAAGTGAGGCGAACATTTTTCTTGAGATCTTTTTCATCTAGTTTGAAAGTCTTGCGATACCAAGCTTCCCCACCGTTAAGCTGTCCACCTTCATTTTGTGCAGGAGATTCATGATCAAAATCATTAAAGATACTCCAGTCATGCGGTAAATCTAATTTTTTCCACGTAGATACATCTGCATCCGGTTTAATGGCTTCCTTAGAATTTGCATTGAGTTTAAAGTGCCAATTTTGGTTAAAATTCACTTTTCTGTCTTCAATCATTTGGTTGACTTCTTCATTTGTCACAGCTTTAACATCTTCCTTGAGCGGTTTTTCTTGACTTGAAGCTTGTGATTCTATCTTTGGAGCTTTTTCTTCAGATTTTGAAGATGCTTTTTCCTCTTTTGGAGTCACTGCTTCATCTTCTTTCTTCTCAGATGAAATAGACTCAGTGGCACTAGGTTGTTTTTGTGCTGTACTTTCAACTATATTTTTAGTTTCCAAAGCTTGATCAACCTTTTCTTCTACTATCGGTTTTTCCTCTTTAGGTTTCTCAGCAGTACGAGTAATAGGTGTTTCATCCGCATTAACTACAGATTCTCCAGCTATATTTCCTGCGAATAGAACTGCACAAGTTCCAATCATTACTGAGCAAGCTCCTACAGCAAATTTACGAATGCTATAGACTCTTTTCCGATTCCAATGGCTTTTTTCCATAAAATCCTCCTTTTAGTAATCGCTTTCATTTTTATGTAAGCGCATACTTTTAATAGTCTTTTACCCTTATTTTATTAAATAATATAGGAATTTTCAATACTCTAGCATATAAAATAATATTTTTGATTGTTTTTTCTAAAATTTGTAGAAGAATTTTAAAAAAACTGAATGTAGTTTTAAAAGAAAAAATACTTATTAACCTTTAAATTAAAAGAAGTAAAAAAGTCCCTTTAAAAGGAACTTCTACTATTTATAATTAAAAGTTTCCCCTGCCAGCTTATCAGCTAGCTTTGGAAAAAGAGTATAAAACTTATGGGCTAGGTTCAACAACATCGGGAGATTGAGTTCTCGTTTGTTTTTTCCTATAATCTTGACAATCTTTTTAGCCACTGCATCTGGTTTCAACAGGAAGCGTTCAACCGACTTGAGATAGCTTCCATCTGGGTCGGCTTGGTCAAAAAATCTTGTTCGGATTGGTCCTGGATTGACTGTTGTCACATAGACTCCATAGGGCATGAGTTCGAGACGTAGAGCATTTGAAAAACCAATAGCCGCAAACTTAGTTGCTGAGTAGAGACTAGACTTGCCAGTAGCAATCAAACCAGCCATGCTAACAATATTGATGATATGGCCTTTTCGGCTTTCCTTCATTCGAGCCGCAAGGCGACGAGACAGATTCATTAGGGCAAAGGTATTGACCTCGAACATCTGATGAATATCTTGGTCGGAAATCTGGTCAAATTCCTCAAAAATCCCGTAACCAGCGTTGTTTACCAAAACATCAATCTCGTCATAGCGGAGATGAAGGTCTGCTAGCAGAGTTTCTAAGGCTGAATCATCGGTAATATCGATTTCAATCAATTCTGCATAGGGATGGTTTCCGTAGAGTTGGACTAATTTTTCCTTATTTCGACCAAGTAAGATGAGTTGGTCATTTGGCAAGAGTTTGACCATTTCTTGAGCTAGACCACCGCTAGCTCCGGTAATGAGAATAGTACGCATACTGTTCCTTTCTCAATCTTTTAAATTTCCACTTCTTCCAAGTCTTTGACGACATGGACATTTTCAAAGACACTAGCCGCATCTTTCTTGAGCTTGCTGATATCTTTTGAGAGGAAACGAGCACTGATGTGGTTGAGTAAGAGGCGTTTGGCACCTGCTTCTACTGCAACCTGTGCTGCCTGCATATTGGTTGAGTGACCATGATTGCGAGCAATCTTTTCATCACCCTTGCCATAAGTCGATTCGTGAACTAGGACATCTGCATTGACAGCCAGACGCACACTGGCATTGGCTTTTCGAGTATCACCCAGAATAGTGATAATCTTACCAGGACGTGGCGCTGAGATATAGTCAGCAGCTTTGATTTCAGTCCCATCTTCAAGAACAACATCCTGACCGTTTTTGATTTTTCCAAAAAGTGGGCCAAATGGGACGCCAGCAGCCTTGAGTTTTTCAGCATCCAGCGTTCCTTCCAATTCCTTTTGCATGACACGGTAACCAACACAGAAAATAGTGTGGTCCAACTCCTCTGCATACACAGTGAATTTATCGGTCTCGAGGATTTTCCCTAGAGAATCTTGGTCAAACTCATGAAAATGAATACGGTAAGGCAGGCGCGAACCTGACACACGAAGACTAGTTAAGACAAATGACTTGATCCCTTGCGGTCCATAGATTTCCAAATCTGTCTGCTCTTCATTGGCCTGAAAGGCACGACTAGAAAGGAAACCTGGCAAGCCAAAGATGTGGTCTCCATGTAGGTGGGTAATAAAGATTTTGCTGACCTTACGTGGTCGAATTGTCGTTTCAAGAATGCGATTTTGCGTACCTTCTCCACAGTCAAAGAGCCAGACTTCGTTAATCTCGTCCAAGAGTTTCAGGGCGAGACTAGAGACATTGCGGGCTTTAGAGGGCTGGCCAGCCCCCGTTCCTAAAAATTGAATATCCATTCGATACTTTCTAATTAATCAATATATAACATGGCTGTGCGGTTTTCCGATCGGAAATAGCGCTTGCCAGAAAAAGCAGTAGCTTCTTGTAATAACTCCTCTTGGCTGTAACCTTTAAGACGCTTACGACCGTCAGCCAAACTTTCCAAATCAGTCAAAGCTGTGAGACTCTCTACGCTAACAACTTCCTCATCTCTAATAGCCTTCATGTAAATCTTACCAGACTCTTCAAAGACTAGTTGATGTGGGAAAATTTGCGCAATTTCAAAGAGCAAGTCTTCTGAAATTTTCTCTTCATTTTCAGAGAAAATCCGACCCAGACCCTCACTCTCATAACAAAAACCAAAGGATTTACCAGACAGATTAAGCCGAATAAAAGGCTTATTTTCTAGGGTGAAACTTGGCTCAGTATTGTAAAGATTCAGTTCCTGACTGAGTTCCGCAAAATAATCCGTCGCAGCCTCAGGACTTTTTTTCTGATAGAGTTCTGCAAAGTAAGCATTGACCACGCTGGGCGGAGGTGTGATCAGTGCCAACTGCTCTTGCTCTGTTTTACCAGCTAGAAGCTGATCTAGATAGACCTTGTCCAGACTTGTATAGCCCCCATATTTTAGAGCCAACGTTTTAATATCAGTCATAAAATTCCTCTAACCTCCATTTGTTTTTCTCGGAAATGTAGCCTGTAATCACTTCGCCATCCTCCTGATAATCACGTTCTTCCAGAATCGCTACACTTTCTAAATCATGAATCTTATAGGACTTAGAAAAAGGCACGCGCAGGGTAAAAGATTCAAAAATATCCTTGATTTTCTCTAAAAATAGTGCCTGCAAGTTCTCACGACTATCCTCAGACTTGGCAGAAATGAGGGCATAAGGCGTTTGGGTAGGCGTAAAATCCTCCACCAAATCCGCTTTATTATAGAGGGTCAAGCGAGGAATATCTTCCATGTCCAGGTCTTTCATGATGGACAGGACTGTTTTTTCATGCTCCTCATGGTAAGGATTGCTGGCATCGATAACATGAACCAGAAGGTCCACATGCTTGCTTTCTTCCAAGGTTGACTTAAAACTGGACACCAACTCTGTCGGCAAATCTTGGATAAAGCCAACTGTATCTGTCAAAGTTACTTGGAGATTGCCTCCCAGATGGATACTCTTAGTTGTCGCGTCCAAAGTCGCAAAGAGCTCGTCTGCTTCATACTGTGTCTTACTGGTCAAAGTGTTCATGATGGTTGATTTCCCAGCATTGGTGTAACCAATCAAACCAATCTTAAAGGTGCTTGACTCCAAACGTTTTTCTCTGACAGTCGCCCGATTTTTCTCAACCACCTTGAGCTGGCGCTCGATATCCGTAATTTGGTTTCGAACACTACGACGATTCAGCTCCAGCTGGCTTTCACCAGGTCCACGGGAACCAATTCCCCCTGCCTGACGACTGAGCATAATTCCCTGACCAACCAAGCGAGGCAAGAGATATTTGAGCTGAGCTAGGTGAACTTGGAGCTTCCCTTCATGGCTTCGAGCTCGCATGGCAAAGATATCCAAAATCAACTGCATACGGTCAATGACCTTAACACCCAGAACTTCCTCTAGATTGACATTTTGCCTTGGGGTCAGACGGTTGTTGACGATGACAGTGGTAATTTCTTCTGCATCCACCATAAGCGCAATTTCTTCCAACTTACCAGAGCCGACGAAGGTCTTGGAATCATATTTTTCACGTTTTTGTCTGTAGCTATCTACAACAACTGCCCCAGCTGTCTTAGCTAGACTGGCCAATTCTTCCATGGAGAGGTCAAAATTGTCCATGCCCTGCAATTCTACACCAATGAGCAGAACCCGTTCCTCTTTTTTCTCCGTTTCAATCATCTAAAAACTCCTCTATCTGGCTTAAAATGCGGTCTTGCACACCAGTTTCTCCAATCTGATAAAAGGTGACCTGCATACGATTACGGAACCAGGTCAACTGACGCTTGGCAAAACGGCGGGTCGCCTGTTTGAGACTCTCACTAGCTTCCTCCAAAGTCTGCTCCCCACGAAAATACGGAAAGAGTTCCTTGTAGCCAATGCCCTTGGCTGCCTGCACATCTGGATAATGGGCAAAGAGCCACTTAGCCTCATCCAAAAGCCCAGCCTCAAACATTAGATCTACTCGGCGATTGATACGCTCATAAAGCTGACTGCGCTCATCGTCCAAGCAGATAATCAGCGGTTCATATAGACTCTCTTTATTTTCCAAATCCTGACCAAAATGGGCAATTTCTAAGGCACGCATCGCACGACGACGATTAAACTGGGGAATCTCAAGGCCAGCTTGCTCCACAAGATGAGCTAATTCCTCATCTGTATAGGGCTCCAAACCAGCCCGATAGGCCAAAATCTCCTCATGAGGAGTCTCTCCACCTAAATGGTAGCCTTCTAGTAAGCTCTGGATATAAAGCCCAGTCCCACCAGCGATAATGGCTAGCTTGCCACGACTGTGAATATCTTCAATAGCCATCTTAGCTTCTGAAACAAAATCAAAAGCCGAGTAAGACTCGGTTACCTCTCTAACATCGATTAAATGATGGGGAACAGCTGACTGCTCTTCTGGACTAGCCTTGGCCGTCCCAATATCAAGTCCTCGATAGACTTGCTGGCTATCTCCACTAACCACTTCGCCATTAAAACGCTTGGCCACTTCAATGGCTAGAGCCGTCTTTCCAACTGCAGTCGGTCCAACGATCACAATTATTTTTGTTTTCATCTTTTTTCCTTGAAAAATTCCCATTTTTTCGTTACTATTATTATAACACAAAAAAGTCAGTCAGAAAAATGTGACCTCTTGAAGGGGCTGGCTGATTAAGAAGATAAAGGAGGAAGACTCATGGCTAAAGGATTCGCTAAAGGTCTTGTGACAGGTGTCGCAGGAACTGTCGCTGCCGTCGCAGGTGCAGTATACGCATTTAAAAAGAAAGTGATCGAACCAGAAGAGCAAAAAGCAGCTTTCATCGAAGAAAACCGTAAAAAAGCAGCCCGTCGCCGCGTATCACGTTAAAAAACAAAAGAAGTTGAGATTTATTGTCTCAACTTCTTTTTTCTATTCTTTTAAATAGCTAGGTCAAACTTCAACTGTGGTTTGACAGGGTCATAATCCACCAACTCAAAGTCTTCCGCTTTGATATCAAAGAAATTAGTCCCATCTGGCACATTCAAAACCAAACGTGGTTGGCAGTTTGACGGCTCACGACGAAGCAATTCCTGAGCTTGTTCAAATTGATTGTCATAGATATGGAGATTGTTGATGAAGTAGAAGAACTTCCCAACCTTCCAGCCAAAATGCTTGGCAATCATCATTTGAAGAGCTACATACTGCATAGCGTTGATATGGTGGGCCACCAGCATATCATTAGAACGCTGGGTCAAGGTCGCATCCAGATAGATTTCTCCATCTACACGGCGGACATCAAACATGGTCTGAAAGGCGCATGGGAGTAGTCCTTCTGTTTCTTCGAAAGCTTGGTAATCCCAGAGCGAAATGATATTGCGACGGTTCCAAGGGTTGACTTCCAACTGCTTGAGAAGCTTATTGATAATGTCGTGTTTCTTAACAACAGCACCATAGCGCTCACCAATGGTTCCCGTATTTCCCACTTCCCAGTCATTCCAGTAGTGAACATTGTACTTGTCATTGAGAACTTCTAGGCTATTAGACTGGTCTTGGTAGATCCAGAGAACTTCTTTGATAGCTGATTTGATTGCAATGGGACGCAAGGTTGTAATGGGGAATTCCCCCTTGGCCAAGTCATACTCTGCAAAGGCACCCGTTACGTACTTAGAGTTGGCAACTGTCCCATCCTTGTACTTGGGACGTGCTTGCTCTGAGAAAACACCTTCCTTTAGAATGCGTTCAATATTCTCTTTAAAAATCGTATCTGATTTTGTCATTTACTCTCACCTCATTTATTTCCTAACTAGTATAGCATAAAAAAAGAAAGGAGGAAAATCACTCGCTTCTGGAAAGCAATTTTCTCCTTTTTCTATTTTATTGCAATACAAGTGATGCTGCTCCGATAACTCCAGCGTCATTTCCTAGAGTTGCAAGAGCTAGTTTAGTAGTTGTGCGTACTTGTGGGAAGGTATTTTCATCGTAGACTTTTTGAACACCTTGTAGAAGGAATTCTCCCGCAGCTGATACACCACCACCGATAACGATTGTTGATGGGTTTAGGATTGAGCCAATGTTAGCACAAGCGATTCCCAAGTAACGTGAGAAATTACGGTAAACGATCAAAGCAAGATCGTCTCCTTCTTTTGCCAAATCAAAGACAGTCTTAGCGGTTACTTCTTCTCCATTATCAATCAAGCGTTTCAAGGCTGCATCGCCTTCGTATTCATCGGCATAGCGACGAGTCAAGTTGACAATCCCTGTTGCTGAAGCAACTGTCTCAAGGCAACCTTTCTTACCGCAAGTACATGCGATTGGTTGATCAAAGTCAACAGTGATATGACCAAGCTCACCTGCTGCACCAGCAACACCGTGAAGCAATTTGCCTTCAGCGACGATACCGCCACCAACACCAGTACCGAGTGTCATAAATACAACATCTGGTTGGTTATCACCAGCCCCCATCCAACGCTCACCAAGAGCAGCTACGTTGGCATCATTATCGATGAAGAATGGAATACCCAAGGCCTTTTCAATCTTCTCTTTAATTGGTTGAAGGGTTTTCCAGTTGAGGTTGTAGGCACCGATAACAGTCCCTTTTTCACGGTCAACCACACCTGGTGATCCCATCCCAATTCCTTGGAAGTCCGCTGCTGCCAATCCAAGCAAGTCCAAACGATGCTGAATAGACTCAATCATATCATCTACGATATGACTTCCCTCATCCAATATATTAGTCTTGATAGACCATTTTTCTTGGATTTCTCCTGCTGTTGTTAAGATTGCAAATTTGATAGAAGTTCCACCAAGGTCAATCCCAATAATCTTTTGACTCATCATATTCTCCTTTTTTATTATGAATTAATTGAAAATGCTTACAGATATAGTATAACAAAATTCACTCATTTATGCAAAGGTTTGCATTAACTTTCTAGATTTTATCCTTACTTATGGTTTCCATAGACCTGAAGCATCTACATAGTAGCGGCCTCCATCAACTCGCTCATTTTTAGCCATTTTACCATCTGATTTCAAATAGTAGTTTCCTTGCCATGCATTGCGAGCATAAGAACCATCTGATTTCAAGTAATACCAGGCTTGATAAGAAGAGTCATAAACCCACTCACCTTGTGCCATTTTACCGTTTGATTTAAGGTAATAAGCTCCTTGCCATGCATTTTTTGCATAAGAACCATCTGATTTCAAATAATACCAAGCTTGATAAGAAGAGTCATAAATCCATTCACTCTGTGCCATTTTACCATCAGCTTTCAGGTAATAGCTTCCCTGCCATGCATTTTTCACTGGATTTCCATTTCCATCAAAATAGTACCAAGAACCGTCCTGCTTAACCCAACCACTTGCTGTTGCTGAACTTGTGTTGCTTTGAGCCGCCGTTGATTGTTTTGCCTTGAAAGCACCCTTAGGAGCATTTTTCAATTCGCAAGCCACACCATCATGATCGCGGTCTAACTTGGCAGAATAACCAGGTTCTCCCTCGTGAATATCTGCGTATCCATTCGCCCAAGCTTCTTTACAACTAGAAAAATGAATGTTTTCTTCTGCTAACACAGGTTGTGAAAACAAGGCTAAAACCGGCAAGGTAGCCAGACTCATTTTTAAAAATAGACGTTTATTCATCTCTTTCTCCTATAACGATGTTATCGATTTCACTATTATTTTATCAAACTTATTTCAGCAATTCAAGGAAAGGTTTAATCTGTTCAGCAAACTCTTTTGGTTTAGCCTCATTCAAGACATGAGGACCATCTGGTATAATCTGAAATTGAGATTCTAATATTAGTTCATGAAGACTTCTCATAGAACTAAGATTCGTTTTATCTTTGCTGCCACAAATTAGTAAGGTTGGATAAGAACAAGTTCTTGATATATCAGTTAAATCAAGTGTCTTCAATTCCTCAGAAACTCCGACCATAAGAACTTTGTCTGCTCCCTGTTTTTCAAATACTCTTTTGGGAAGTAATTTAAATATCAGCAATTGAACATAAAATAGGATATTCCCTGCTAATTTTAGCGGGCATCCTGATAGAACCAAAGCTCGAAGATTTGATAAATCATAACTGGAAAGTTCTAGTGCAAGGGCAGCACCTAAGGACAATCCAACCAAAATAAAAGGTTCTGTCTCTTGAGCTAGATGCTGATAAACTCGCTCTTTAGCTTGTTGATAGTTGCTAACTCCAGAAGGAAATAACTCAATAGCCTCAGAAGGATAATCTGTCAGTAGATTCTGAACTTCTTTCCAAGACTCTGCTGACTGCCCTAACCCGTGTAAAAATACCAGTTTCATCTAGTTCTCCTCTAGGCTTAATTCATACAAGCCTCTCACTGCATTACAGCCGTAAATAGCTTCTGCTTGGGCTAAGTCTTTTAAAGTCAAGTCTTTCTCTTCTACCTGTCCTGTTTCCAGCAAATGCTGACGATAAATTCCTGGCAAGATTCCAAGTCGGATAGGCGGTGTGTAGAGTTTCCCAGAAATTTTCAGAACCAAATTTCCGATAGAGGTTTCAAGAAGTTCTCCAGACTTATTATGGTAAATGATCTCTTGCTCCCCTATGCTCAAATGCGGTCGGTGAGTCGTTTTGAAGTAGATAAAGGCTTGTTGCAAATTGGCTTCCTGAAGGCAAAGTTTGGCCTGACAAAAACTTGGACTAAGAGCTGTTAATACTTGACGATCGACTTCTATCTCTCCAGACTTGCCGAGAGAAATTCGCAAGCGGTAATCTTGATTAGCATCACAAGCCTGACACTCTTCCTCTATCTTTTGTTTCAAGTTTTCTGAATCAAATGGAAAGGCAAAATACCGACTAGCTTTTCTCAGCCTTTCTATATGTTGTTCTTCAAACAGCAAGTTCTTCTGGCTGATTTTCCCTGTAGTAATCAGTTTGAAACGAGCTTGTTTACGATAAAGAACTGCCGCCTTTTGATGAACCTCACGGTATTCAGACTCCCAAGTGCTATCCCATGTAATGCCTCCGCCAACTCCATAGATGGCTTTCCCTTGATGCAGTTGAATGGTCCGAATAGCAACATTGAAAATTCGTCGTCCATTTGGAAGCAGGAGACCAATCGTTCCACAGTAGACTCCGCGCGGTTGTGGCTCCAAGTCCTTGATGATTTCCATAGTCGCAATTTTCGGAGCTCCCGTTATGGAACCACAAGGAAATAGAGAACGGAATATCTCTACAAGGTCAACATCCTCTCGCAACCAACTCTTGATGGTCGAAGTCATCTGCCAAACCGTTGAATACTGTTCCACTTGGCAAAGACGCTCTACATGCTCACTCCCCACCTCAGAAATACGGTTCATGTCATTGCGCAAGAGGTCCACAATCATCATATTTTCAGAGCGATTTTTAGAATCCTGCTCCAACCAACTGGCCTGTTCAAGATCTTCTTGGTCAGTTACCCCACGCTGAGTCGTTCCCTTCATTGGTCGTGTTGTCAACTCGCGGTCATTTTGCTCAAAAAAGAGTTCTGGACTCATGGAAATCACTGCCATCTCGTCATGTTCAACATAAGCATTGTAGCCCGCCTCCTGCTCTACTACCATACGATTGTAGATGGCAAAAGGATTGGCACTTAATTTTTGCTTGAGTTGGACGGTGTAGTTGACCTGATAGGTGTCCCCCTGCCGCAAATGATGGTGAATCTGAGCAATCGCCTTTTCATAATCTGCTTCAGACGTCACTTCCTGCCAATTTGAAGGCAAATCAACCTCATCATAAGTCAGGGGAATAGGAGATGTCTCCACCCTATCGTGAACAGTAAAGTAAAGCAAATACTCGTCCAGTAAAGGAGCTTTATGAACTGCTAATTTCTCCTCAAAAGCAGGTGCAGCCTCGTAGCTGACATAGCCCACCACATAGTAGCCTTGCTCTTGGTAGCTTTCCACTTGTACCAGCAAATCTGCCACTTCTGCTACATTTCTCGTTTTCAACTCTTTAATAGGCTGGGTAAAGGTGTATCTCTCGCCCAAAGCCCTAAAATCAATCACTGTTTTTCTATGCATATTTCAAGTATAGCATAAAAAGGCAGATTCAGACAAAGCCGATCTACCTTTTTATTATTTTCTTACTATTGATTATGCTTTAGTGAATAAATCACCAGCAAATCCATCTGATTTTTGCAAGAGTTGTTTGTAAACCTTCCATTTAAGATCTACAGTATTCTTGAAATCATTACCTTGAAGGTCTTTTTCGACCGCTGCATCAAATAAGGTCTGAAGTTGTGCGTAAGTTGAAATCTTTTGACCATCGATTTCAATTTCAACAAAACCTCTTTGGGCTTTTTCGTGTACTTCATGATACCATGCTTTCTTCCATGCTTCTAAGCTTTGGAATTTGCCGTTAGAAACTTTATTAATAATAAAGTCATCACCAAGACCTACATTACCAGCAGCTTTAGATTCTTGCTTGTATTTGTTTGATGCATAACCTAAGAACCCGTCTAGATAACCGAAGTAACCCCACATACGGAAGGTATTATGTTTGAATGAGATTGAACCAACCGCACTCTTACTTGTATTACCACCATAAATACCTGTCATCATATTTACTACAGTATAAGCAGAATCAAATCCTTCAGTACGGTAATGACCATTTCCTGGTAATCCATGTTTCGTTGCAAAGTTTCCATCAACCAGTTGATCAATACTTGTCAGCTTCGTATTCTTTTCGCCATCATTCAAATCACGAACTAAATCCCATTGGTGTGGTTCACCAACTAAGCCATTGCGATCCGCTTTTTCACGATATTTCTTATCGATCTTCTTGAACCACTTATCATTTGTTCCAGTATTTTTCTTGATGACAGACTCAGCTTCTAAGTAATCAAGCATCATCATGGATTCATTGTAATTCTTCATGTAGTGATCGATTTTCTCACGACTATTTAACACATTCGGATTATAGTTGTAAATTTGATTTCCATCATTTTGACGTTCGTAAGCCATGTTTAATCCTAAGGCACCATATTCACCATTTGGATTTGAAACTGATGGTGATTGTAACATACCTTGAGCAAAGGCTTCAACATCTGTTCCTTCACGGTGACGCCATGTTCCTAAGTAGGCCATACGGTCATTGATGTGAGTTGTTTCGTGAGTGAATGCAGATGTACCAAAATCACTAATCATGCTAGAGATGATGTAATATACAGCCTCTTGTGGTTGTGGATTTTGGAAGATATAAGCGTATGCACCCATTCCATTGTATCCGTGCCACTTATCAGTCGGACCATAGAATTCACGAATTGGAGCAAAATCGCCTTTCTTCGTATGTCCCATACGGTCAACCCATCCCAAACCTGGTACATCATGGTTATCCCAAATTGCAGATGGTACCATATTTTCACTCTTAAGAAGATTATTTCGTACATTATCTGCAGCAAGTCTTGACCAGAAGTCTAAATAATTGATTTGTTCTTGCGCACGTAAATCAACTTGCTTCTTGAACGCTTCACGTTCTTCTGCTGTGTTCTTACCGTATTTCTCAAATGAACTAAACGCAATGGTATTATAGGTCGTAATTAAGATCATATGCGCTTTCTTCAAATTCAGAAGTGGTAGAATATAACGTCCGTGATGTCCATTATTAATTACTTCATACAATTTATGTTTCTTATTAGCGAAATCTGGATTTGATGATTGTTTCTCAACAACATAAGCGTTATCTGCAATGTTATTCTTGAACCAAGTATTCATATCTGTTTCACTAGTGAATAATTCCATGTTGTACTTCAGGAATTCGTGTAAGTTAGCTTTACCAGTAGCACTTGCAAGAGCTCTGTTAAATGCATCATGTGATTGATCACCTTTTAGGTTGTTACCATTTGAAGCGAAGCTGATTAATCTATCAAGTACGTTAACGTTCTTACCGTAGAAATCAGGTTTGAAGGTCATCATATTTTTGATATTTAATCCGTCAAATTTAATTCCATAGTATTGGTTTAAATAAGCCAGAGCTAACATGATTTTAGCTTTGTTATCTTCAACTTTTTTAATCAATGCACGTTTAGCTGCTTCGTCCGTATTTAATTGATGGTCTTCATTTTCAACTAAAGCTTTAACTAAAGCATCAAGATTATCTTTTACTTCTTTGAAGCTTTCTTCCATGTATAACATCTTAGGATTGTTATTAATCTTACGAACTTCATCTGAATCAAGTTCAACAGAAGCTAATTTAGCTTTGATATCGCTGATCAATTGTGTCCTATCTTTAACAACCATATTTGGTGTATAGACAATATCACCTAATCCTTCAATACTATATTCACGAACTTGTTGAACCTTAGATTCTTTTTGTGTAATAGCTTTAATTTCTTTCGTCTTATCAGCGTAATGAATCATAATGTGATCAGCATCTGATAAGTCGGTCACAAATTGTCCATCTTTCATACCTGTAACAGATAAAACTTCAGTAGTTAGTAATTTAGAATTTGCAGGAATCTTATTACCTTGGTTGACAATCCATTCTTTATTGTAGAACGGTTGAAGTTTTTCAATGTTACGGTAAGCAAGCTCACGAGATGCGTCATAATCTTGAGTATCCTTGTAAGTGTCAGATTTTGGTTTTACACTATTTAGTGTATCTTCCACAAGTGGAGCAATTTCAAATTTATCAGCTGTAATCCCGAATGACTCTATTTTCTTGTTGGCTTCTTCTAAGCTGATCTCTTGGATTCGTTTACTACGAGAACCGTTAAATGAGTGAGAACCTTCACTCACATCTTTAACAACGTAGTTTCTTTCAATCCAGTTTTTTGTGTAATATCCACCTTCTGCTTCTAAATCTCTAGAACCGTAGAATTCTTCACCGTTTTTGACTTTCATCATTGAAACTGTGTCAGCAACACGCCCCCATGTCCAGTTTTTACTAATGAAACCACCTACCTCAACAGGGTTCTTCACATCAATAGTTCCTTTAGTAACAGCGTTACGAACAGAAGCGTATTTATCAATACCATTAGGATCAGAACCGTTATCGGTTCTAGCGACAAGTCCACCAACACGTGCTCTATCTGCAACAATATCAGCATCTACGTATGCATGTTTAATATTACCACGCCAAAGTTCTCCGGCGATACCACCAAGATCCCAACCTTTATTACCGACACCTGTTAGTTTACCGATGAAAGCAACATTTTTAAGAAGTCCACCAGTATCTCCTTTATTTACGATACCAGCAATACCATCTTTACCAAGGATACTACCAGTTACCTTAACATTTTCAACTGTGGCATTTTTAATTACTCTTGATAGTGCGGAAATATTTTCAATCCAAGGCATATTAATATTAACATTACCTAAGTTAATGTTTTTAACTGTACCGCCTTCAACGTTATCGAATAACTGACGAGCCATATTATGAATGGTATATTGTTTACCGTCAACACTTGTTAAAGTTCCGCTAAATTTACCAGGTACATATTGTTTATTCGGAGTTGGTACATTTGCTGCATTCAAATCTGCACCAAGTTTAAAGGTACCACTTGGGTTAGCTTTCATAGCCGTTACTAGGTCTTTAAAGCTATAATATACATCACCATCGTGTGCTTTTTGTTTTTCAAAGTAATGGACATACTCGTTTGCCAATTTAGAAGCATCTATGTGCTGAACTAAATCAGGAGCTGTTGCAGTAACTTTAAATAACGTTTTTCCGTCTTTTTCTATTTCTTCAATCTTGGCAACAGCCAGTCTTGTAACTTTGTTGTCGTGAGTTGTAACTCGTAGGTAGAGTGGAGCAAGATTAGCTGGTTTTTCTGTCAGCAAACTAGTGTCTGTTTCGTTTCCGTCAGCATCAACACTTATCAAGCTTGTTTCTTTGATGTTTTTGATTTCAACTTTTTTGAGATCAATTCTTAGCGGCTCTTCCTTCAGAACTTCTTCCTCATCACCCTCACCACGGTCATAAACCATCTTCGTTTCAAGTTTATAATCTTTGTAGTACTGTAAGTCTGTCAAAGAAGCTGTTAGATCTTCTGGTGAAACATTCAATGTCTTCACAATCTCGTCACCTTTTTTCAGAGTTAGGGTGATAGATTTAATGGCTGCCTTACTTGGATTTTCCAAATTATAACGAATTTGAGATGATCGTTTCAAATCTTGAACATCAACAAGTGACAAACTTAAGATTGGTTTTTCAAAGTTTTTAGTTCCTAATTTGACGATACGATCTTGGTCTAACTCCAGAACCTGTTCCACAATTTTAGGTGCTTCTTCAGTTTTTAAACCTTTGATAGTTTTGTAAGTTTTGGTAACTTTTTTCTGCCCATCTTTTCCTTCTTGGACAGTAACTCTTTCACCTTTTTTCAGTTGGTCATCTTCTTTAACAACTTCCTTAAATGGAATCTTTTCAAGACTTTCTTCTACCAGAGTTCCTTCAATTGGTTTTGTTCCACGACTTACCTGTTGGTTTACAGGTTCCTTGGTAACTTCTGTGCTAGTTGAAAGAACTTGGTCCGTTTTAACACCTTCTACTGTTTTATAAGTTGTTTTAGTAACTTGGCTACCTTTTTCACCATTTCGTAGGACAGTTTCTTCGTCCGTATACTTAGTTGGGTCCTCAATCGTCTCAGTTTTGTAGTCTAAGTCTGTAGTCGATGTTTCAACAAGGGTTCCCTCAGTTACTTTGTACTCAGGTAACTGATCTTGTACAAGGGCTTGACCAGTTTTACCATCCTCTTGTGTACCTTTTGCTTCAACTGGAGCCTCTGGTAAGGTTGGTTGTGTTAAGGCTTGGCCTTCTTTGCCTTCCTCTTGGGTACCTTTTGCTTCAACTGGAGCCTCTGGAAGTTCTGGTTGTGTTAGAGCTTGACCTTCTTTTCCTCCCTCTTGTGTACCTTTTGCTTCAACTGGAGCCTCTGGTAAGGTTGGTTGCGTTAGAGCTTGGCCCTCTTTACCTGGTTCTTGAGTCCCTTTTGCTTCTACTGGAGCCTCTGGCAATTCAGGTTGTGTTAAGGCTTGGCCAGTTTTACCTTCCTCTTGCGTCCCTTTAGCTACTTGATGAGTTGGTTCAGCTTGTGGAGTTGGAGTTGGAGCAGGTTGCACCTCTTTCTTCGTTCCGACTGCAATCACTTGTGACACAGGATTTTGAACCACTTGGTCTTCGATAACTTCTCTAACTTCTTGACCATTAACCATTGATACTTTGGTTACAAGGCGGCGCTGACCATTTACTCCGGCTGTGACGATACGAGTCTGTCCTTCTGCTAGATTCGCATCTGGGCTTGTGACTGTTTCAAACGGAATCTCTACCAAGCTCTCTTCCTGTCTAGTTTGAGGCTTCTCAGAAACTGGTTTTTCTTGAACTACTTCTGTCTTCTCGATTTCATTTGCACTTTGCTTTTCTAATGACAACTGAGGCTTCTCAGCTGAGGCTGGTCTTGATGGATGGAGTTCTGCTTCCTTGAAGTATCCAATGTATTCATAGCCATCAATGTGGATAATCCCTTCAGCCAAACCTTCATGTGTAGAAGCCGAAATAGTTTGGTTATAAGAAAGCAATTCTTTATTTTCAAACGCAAATGTGGTGAAAGGAACAAAGTTGCTTGCACCAATCGAACTAATTAATAAGACACCAAGCACCTTACCACGATGTTTTTTAGAGATTAATAAAACAGCCAAAGAAGCCGTAGCCAACCCTATACCAGCCAAGGCTAATTCTTTACTCCCTGTATAAGGAAGTTCTTGGTAGGTACTAGCTTTCTTTCGATACACTGCATAGATAATATCATCCTCTTGAAACTCCGAAGGGACTTCATGGTGAATTAAGGCTTTTTCAGACTCGGTCAACTCCTGCTCCGCCAAATAACGGTAATGAACGCTATGAGCTCCACCAACTTCATTGGCTTGTACCTTATCTACTGAAAGGGCACTTGCACCAAAAAGGAAGGCCCCGATGGCTACAGGACCAACCCCAACAGTTAACTTGCGAATGGAATATTTAGTAATTTTTTCAAGTTGTTGTTTTGTTTTTCTCATTCTTATGACTTTCTAATAGAATCTTGCGGATAGTGCGCACGCGCACCTCCAATTAATTTTGGACGACTAGCAAGAGCCGTTACATGGGCATGCCCAATTTCTCTCAAAAGAGGGCGAATCGGAACCTGAACATGCTTGACATGCATGCCAATTGCAGTGTCTCCGATATCCAATCCAGCATGAGCCTTGATAAATTCAACCTCAACTGGATCTTGCATAAACTTGAAGGCTGCCAACTGACCTGAACCTCCTGCATGAAGGGTAGGAAGGACACTAACTATTTCCAGAGCAAACTGCTCTGCAACCTGACGTTCAACAACGAGGGCCCGATTGACATGTTCACAACCTTGAACAGCTAGATGAATTCCTTTTTCCTCTAGGATATCTAGGATGGTCTTCACAATGATTTCCCCAATTTCTTGGCTGGATTCCTTACCAATCTGACCACCTATCACTTCACTAGAAGAAAGGCCCAAAACAAAGATAGATCCTTGCTTCAAATTGGCCTTTTCTAACACATCTTCTACAATCTGGCTTGTTTCTCTTTGAATGTCTTTTTCCTTCATACTTGATACCTCTTTTGTCACTATCTATCATATCGTTTTTTCTTGTTTTTAGCAAGATAGACAACCTAGAAAGCTTGCCCAATTACGCATAAAACTCCCAGAATTGACTGGGAGTTAGCTAGTTTCTATTCTATTTATGTATATTTCAACCGTCGTTCCTTTGCAAGGTGCAGAATCAATCTTCATCTGATAATCTTCTCCAAAATGAAGTTTAAGACGCTGGTCAACATTTGGCAGACCAACTCCTCCACGTTTGAGCTGACTCTGACTACTATCGCTAGCATCTTGGAAGCCAACGCCATCATCTTCAATGCGGATGACTAGTCCTCTATACTGTTTCTGAACAGAAACTTTAATATGTCCCTGACCTTCCTTCTCCTTGATGCCATGGTAAAGAGCATTTTCTACTAGAGGTTGCAACACCAGCTTGGGCAAGACTAGATTATCGAAGGCAGGATTTTCATTAATTTCGTATTCCAGCTTATCGCCATAGCGTTGTTTCTGGATAAAGAGATACTGGCGGACATGGTTAATTTCGTCAGACAGGCAAATCAAATCTTTACCCTGATTGAGCGCTAGGCGGAAATAAGTCGCCAAGGACTTGGTCACCTGAACCACTCGCTGACTATCCTGAAATTCAGCCATCCAGATGATGGTGTCCAAAGTATTGTAGAGGAAATGGGGGTTAATCTGACTCGACAAGGCTTGAAGTTCATACTGACGGGTCGTTTCTTCCTGTTTGCGCACATCTGCCATCAGCTGATCAATCTGATCCAACATGGCATTAAACTGACGAGTCACTTCTCTCAGTTCATAGGCACCAGCTTCTTTGGCACGAAGATTTTGAGCACCAGAAGCAATTTCCAACATTGTTTCTCTCAAATCCTTCAAAGGGGCAATCCAGCGTTTAAGACTGAACCACACCAAACAGAGACAGGCCAGAAGAGATGTAACGCTAGCACCGAGCAAGGTCCACATGAGTTGACTCCGAACCTTGTCTAGCTTCTCCAGTGAAGACACGCCCAGCACCGTCCAATCAGTTCCTGCAATCTTTTCTTGACTGACATAGGATTTGTGATCTGGAGTATAGCCCTGCCCTGTCTCAATATAGGGTTTCATGGCCTCCATTTCGCTAGACGAACTATAAACTGTGTGTTGAGGATGATAAACAAATTCATGATTTTCATTGATGATAAAGGCAAAGCCCTGCTGACCCAACTGAAGTTGGTTAAGATAGGCTTCCAGAGTTTCGTAAGAAATATCCAAACGAAGAACGCCCAGATTAGCTCCCTTTGCATCAACAAGTTCTTGAGTGACAGAAATGACCCACTGGCTATCTGATTTACGAGCTGGTGTCAAAACGGGCTTAGCTCCCTGATGAATAGCCTTTTGGTACCAATCCTCAGTCATCATATCTGAGGAAGTTTTCATCTGCACACTATCATCCGTAGAAATGACCTGACCAGATTTGGTTACCAGTACAACAGCTTTCAAGTCCTGGTCTGCCTTCAAAATGGTCAAAAATAGATCTCGAATTCCCTTGACCTTGTCTTGATTGGGGTTCTCAGCATAAGCTAGGACGTCCGCCTGCTGGGTCAAGCTAGTCGAGGTGGTTTCTAATTTTTTGATATAAGAATGGATAAAGTGACTAGTCTGGCTGATAGTCGTTTGGCTATTGCCTTCAATGGTAGCCTCAATGGCTGAAGAACTAGATTGATAGTAGAAAGTCCCAACCAGAGCTAGGAGAATGAGAAAGACCAGAAAGATAGAAATAACCATTCTAACTAGGAGTGAAGAACGCTTCATCGACCTTCCCCCTTCTTAAACTGACGAGGTGTCACACCTGCAATCTGTTTAAAACGTTGGGTAAAGTAGTTCATATCTTCAAAACCAACCTTCTCTGCAATCTCGTAAATTTTCAGATCCGTAGTTAAAAGCAAGAGCTTGGCCTGTTTGACACGTTCTCGCACCAAATAATCCTGAAAAGGTAGGCCCAACTCTTTCTTAATCAAGGAACTCAGATAAGTCGGGCTAAATCCCAAGTCACTAGCCAAAGACTTTAAACTAAATTGACTATCAGCCAGATGAGACTGAATTTTCTGAGCAATATTTCCCTCAAACTTATCAGTCAATAAATCTTGTAACTGCTCTTCCTTTTCTTCCTTATCCAACTTTTGCTTGATTTTCCCCAACATTTCCTCAATATCCTGACGAGAAAAGGGCTTGAGCAGGTAGTCATCCACACCGAGTTTGACAGCAGACAAGGCATAATCAAAATCATCGTAGCCTGTTAAAAAGACCAAATGAACCTGAGGATAGGTTTCTCGTACCAGACTGGCTAACTGGATGCCATTCAGCTGAGGCATGTTGATATCGGTTAAAATAATATCTGGCACCTGCTTTTGAATCAATTCCCAAGCCTGCCTTCCATTTTCAGCCTGACCGATGATTTCCATATCGTAGGCTGCTACATTGACCAGCTTGGTCAAACCTTGTCTTACCAGATATTCATCTTCTACGATTAAGATTGTATAGGTCATGCTCGGCTCCTTTGTCACTTACTAGTATCAGTATAGCAAAATTCTCCTCTAACTGCTTAGGAAAGCCCTCTTAATCGACATAATCTAGTAAATAAGCGTAACCTTTTTCTTCCATTTGATCTTTGGGAATAAAGCGGATAGAGAGACTATTGATACAGTAGCGTAAGCCACCCTTGTCCTGTGGGCCGTCCGTAAAGACATGGCCAAGGTGAGAATCTCCAACTCGGCTCCGCACTTCCATGCGTGTCATATTGTAAGACTTATCTTCCTTGTAGGTAGCAACATCTGGACTGATGGGTTGGGTAAAACTAGGCCAGCCACAACCAGACTCAAACTTATCCTTTGATGAAAAGAGGGGTTCGCCAGTTGCCACATCCACATAGATACCAGATTCAAATTTATCCCAGTAGCGGTTTGAGAAAGCTCGTTCTGTTTGATTTTTCTGAGTAACTGCATACTCCTCAGGTGACAGGGTCTTTTTCAATTCCTCATCACTTGGTTTGGGATATTTGCTGCCATCGATGACGGGGTAGGCCGCCTGATTAACATTGATATGACAGTAGCCATTTGGATTTTTCTTGAGATAGTCTTGGTGGTAATCCTCTGCCACTACAAAATTCTTCAAGGGTTCCTTTTCAACTGCTAGAGGTTGGTCGTATTTCTTAGCCACCTCATCAAAGACTTGGTTAATCACCTCTAAATCCTTGTCATCTGTGTAATCAACACCAGTACGGTACTGGGTTCCCACATCATTTCCTTGTTTATTTTTGCTGGTTGGATTGATAATGCGGAAATAATGAAGCAGGATTTCCTTGAGGGAAATTTGATTAGCATCATAGGTAACATGAACAGTCTCCGCATGACCTGTTTGGTTAATCAATTCGTACTTGGTTGTTTCCCCTCTACCATTTGCATAGCCTGATACGGCATCTGTCACACCGGGAACGCGTGAGAAATATTCCTCAACTCCCCAGAAACATCCTCCAGCTAGATAAATTTCGTGCAAATCTGCGTCTTTGCTAACTTCTGTTTTTTTCACTGTTTTTCCTCCTTGGCTAACTGATGCTTTCTCAATTTGCGAGCTATCTGTCTGCCCTGCATTTCGCATCAATAGAAAATAGAAACCGCTTATGGCTAAGAAAAAGATTCCTGCCAAGACAAACAATTTTACTTTATCATTCATGATCTTTCTCTACCCCATTTCTTTCAATGTTTTTAAAATCATATCCTTATCCATAAAACCAGGTTGCGTTTTGACCAGCTTTCCTTCCTTGTCTATAAAGGCTTGAGTTGGGTAAGAACGGACACCATAACTTTCCAAAAGCTTGCCTGACGGATCAATTAGAACTGGGAAATTTTTATAATCCAAGCCCTTGTACCAGTTTTTAAAGGCCGACTCTGCTTGTTCCCCCTTGTGTCCAGGAGACACCACTGTCAAGACCACATAATCATCACCAGCATCCTTAGCAATTTCATCTGTATCTGGTAGACTGGCTAGACAGATGGAACACCAAGAAGCCCAGAATTTGAGATAGATTTTCTTACCCTTATAATCAGACAAGCGGTAGGTCTTGCCATCTACTCCCGTCAGTTCGAAATCAGCAACTGTCTGACCTTTAGTCGCAGTTTGCGAACTAACTTGTTCTGTTTTTGTTTGCTCCTTCATAGTAGATTCGTCTGACATGTTTTTAGCCGAACAGGCTGCCAGGCAACAAATTGAGCCTACTCCAAGGAGACATGTTTGCCATTTTTTCATTTCTTCTTCCTCTCTATTCAAATAATGTAGTCAAAATGGAAGCATTTCCCAAAAGAACCAAAATTCCCATCACGATAATGAGCAAACCACCCACTTTTTTGAGTGTTCCGAGATAAGGATGGAGTTTCCGGAAATGTTTCAAAATATAGCTGGATGCTAGAGCTAGAACCAAAAATGGTAGCGCTAGACCCAGCGTGTAAATCAACATGAGAGCAGCTCCCTGCCAAGCACCTGAGCCACCTGAAGCCGCCAAAGCCAAAACAGAGCCCAGAACCGGTCCTACACATGGCGTCCAAGCAAAACTGAAGGTCAACCCCAGTAAAAATGCCTGACTATAGCCCTTACCCTTTTGCCCCTGTCTCTGTAGTTTTAGCCTTCTTTCCTTGTAAAGTCCCTGAAAATGTAAGACTTCCATCTGGTGCAAGCCCAAAAGAATGATAACCGCACCCGTCACATACTGAAACCAAGAAGCATACAGCAAATTGCCTAAAAAACCAGCTCCATAGCCTAGTAAGATAAAAACAAAGGAAATCCCTATTATAAAAGCTAGAGTTCGCAATAGACTAACAAGTGAGATTGAATATTTTCCACTAGAAGCCTGAGCACCATCTTTGTCATCCAACAAGACCCCTGCATAAACCGGTAACAAGGGTAAGATACAAGGAGAAAAGAAGGAAAGAATTCCAGCAAGAAAAACACTGATAAAAAAGATTATATTATCCATTGCCTTCCTCCATTCTTTGATTTGATAGGATTATTATAGCCCCAAAATTCCAGAAAAAACAGGGACAATGATAGGGAAAAATAGGAATTTAATCAGGTTATGTAAAAAATATTGCAAAAAAAGCCAGACACAGTCTGACTTTGATGGAAACAGAAAAGAAATTTCACTAGTCTTCCCTACTTATCTGATAATAAATAAGGTCCGCAAGATAGCCTTTTCTCTCTACACCATTGGTAATAGTCTTTAGATAGGACATTCCAGCCTTCTCCATGACACGACCTGAAACTGGATTGAGACTAGCATATCGTGCTCTGACATCTTGAAAACCTGCTTGAGTAAAACAGAAATCCAAGACAGCTTTCAAGGCCTCCGTCATTATACCATGACCCCAGTATTTCTTGCCTAACACATAACCAATTTCACAAGAAGAATCGTTCTCATCTATTGCAACGATGCTGATATCTCCTATCACCTGCTCTGGCTTTTCTTTGAGACAAATGGCCCATTTGTAATAGTTGGGATTTGTATAAGAGGCAACCCAATTACGAATGGAATTTCGAGTCACATCGACATCAGAATGGGGATCCCAAGTGACATAGGTCAGATTCTCAGCGGATGAAGCCCAATTCTGAAACATGGCTTCTGCATCACTTTCCACAAATCTTCTTAAAATCAAACGTTCTGTCTGTAATGTTTGTGTACCGATAGATTTCACGAAACTACCTCGCTTTCTGATAGATGATTCTATGTCCAATCTCCATTTATATTTGCTTTGCTTTTGAATTTCAAGGTAATAAGCTAAAAAGGTTTCTCGGACCTTCTTCGCTTACCTGTTTCCATGCTCAGGGTAAAAAGACTAAACTCAGTAACAACTAAAAAACAAGTTTTTCATCTAGTTCCTTGACGCAGTCGCTGTCTGGTTTGAAATACGCTCTAGCAAGCTTTTTCAAACCTAGTCATCGTTGCGGGGGTGAAACGACAAAATCGAACTCGGTGAGTTACCGAACCTTCCTCGTTTTTCTATTTTTAGACTCGGGCTAAAAAGGCCCCCCGGACCTTCTCTCACTTTCTTATTTCAAGGCGAGAGGCTGAAAACCTCCACTGGAGGTTATTCTTGCTCTCGAGTTTCAGGGCAAGAAGCTAAAAAGGTCCCCCGAACCTTCTCTCACTTTCTTATTTCAAGGTGAGAAGCTGAAAACCTCCACTGGAGGTTTTCACTCCCAAAAGTCATCAAAGACAGTGATGGGCAGGTGGCGTTTATGTTGACCTTTGTACCACCAGTTTTCGATAGTCTCTTGGGCTTCTGGGCTGATTGTTTTGCCTTCTAGGTAGTCGTCAATCTCTTCATAAGTGACTCCGAGTGCTACTTCATCAGCTAGGCCTGGTTTATCTTCTTCTAGGTCTGCTGTTGGGATTTTTTCATAAAGGGCTGGGTCTGCACCTAGTTCCTTCAATAATTGTTTTCCTTGGCGTTTATTGAGGCGGAAAAGGGGTAAAATATCTGCACCACCGTCACCAAACTTGGTAAAGAAACCTGTGATATTTTCCGCAGCATGGTCTGTCCCAATGACCGCTCCGCTATGGGAACCAGCAAGGGCATACTGAGCAATCATACGACTACGAGCCTTGATATTCCCCTTGTTGAAGTCCGAAACAGGACTACCTGTCGCTTCAACTGCAGCTGTCATGGCGTCAGCTGATTCCTTGATATTCACAACCAAGCTGACATCTGGTTGGATGAATGCTAAGGCTTTTTGAGCATCTGCTTCATCAGCTTGCACTCCATAAGGCAGACGGACAGCGATAAATTTATAGCTGTCGTCTCCCGTTTCTGCTCGCAGTTCTTCCATAGCTAATTGAGCTAAACGTCCTGCTAAGGTTGAATCTTGTCCCCCAGAAATCCCTAATACAAAGGTCTTTAGGAAGGGGTGTTTTTTCAAGTATCTTTTTAAGAAATCAATAGAACGACGGATTTCTTCCTGGGCATCAATCACTGGTTTGACACCCAGCTCTTGGATAATCGTTTCTTGCAAACTCATTCTTCTTCTCCTTCACCAAGGGCTTCCTTGCGCATTTTGTCAATCAAGTCCATCTTGTCTTGCCATACATCACGCGCCAAATCCACTGGATAATGCTGAGGATTGAGCACGCGCTTGTATTCATCCCAAAGCTTGTCAAATTCCTTACGAGCATAATCCTGAATCTCAGTCAAGCTAGGCAGGTTGTAAATCAATTTTCCGTCTTTGAAGATATCCACTAAGAGAGGAACAGCGTCAAAATTACGAACCGTCTTCTTGATGTAAGTATAGGTCGGATGGAACATCTTGATTTCTGTCATGCTGGCAACATCTACGCCATCATAAGTGATATAGTCTCCTTCTGACTTGCCTTTTTCACGACTGGTAATGCGCCACACCTGCTTCTTACCTGGTGTAGACACTTTTTCAGCATTATTTGACAGCTTGATGGTATTGCGCATCTGGCCATTTTCATCTTCGATTGCAACAATCTTATAAACTGCCCCAAGAGCTGGCTGGTCATAGGCTGTAATCAGCTTAGTTCCCACGCCCCAGACATCAATCTTGGCCTTTTGCATCTTGAGGTTGAGGATGGTATTTTCGTCCAAATCATTTGAAGCATAAATCTTAGCCTCTGTAAATCCAGCCTCGTCCAATTGCTGACGAACTTTCTTGGAAATGTAAGCAATATCCCCAGAGTCAATCCGCACACCCATAAAGTTAATCTGGTCACCTAGCTCACGCGCCACCTGAATGGCCGCTGGTACACCGATACGAAGGGTGTCATAGGTATCCACAAGAAAGACACAGTTTTTGTGGGTCGCAGCGTAAGCCTTAAAGGCCTCATAGTCGTTACCATAAACCTGTACCAAGGCATGGGCATGGGTCCCCAAGACAGGAATGTCAAAGAGTTTACCCGCACGCACGTTGCTAGTTCCATTGGCTCCACCAATCACCGCTGCGCGTGTTCCCCAGATAGCCGCATCCATCTCTTGCGCCCGACGTGTCCCAAACTCCATCAAGGGTTCATCTTCTATAACTGAACGAATACGTGCTGCCTTGGTCGCTATCAAGGTTTGAAAGTTAACGATGTTTAAGAGAGCCGTTTCGACCAACTGACATTGGGCTAGAGGTCCTTCCACCTGCACAATCGGTTCATTAGCAAAAACCAAGTCCCCTTCTTGGGCAGAACGAACGGTCAACTCCAACTTGAAATTGCGAAGGTAGTCCAAGAATTCCCCATGATAGCCTAGCGACTCCAAATAGGCAATATCACTATCTGAAAAACGCAAGTCTTCAAGATAACTCACAATTCTTTCCAAACCTGCAAAAACCGCATAGCCGTTCTTAAAAGGCTGTTGGCGGAAATAAACCTCAAAAACTGCCTTCTTATTGTGAATCCCTTGGTCAAAGTAAACCTGCATCATGTTAATCTGGTACAAGTCCGTGTGCAATGTCAAACTATCATCTGGATACATACTTTTCCTACTTCCTTAACTAGAAATACATGAAATTTTCAAAAACTTTCATGTATTCCAATAAATTAGTACTATTATATCACATTTTAGCTGGATTGAGAAAAGAGTAACAAGCTATTCTCCACTCTCCAGTTCATCCATATCTTGTTCAAACTTTTTCTGAGCCCATTCGCCATAGCTCTTAAGACCAAGATTGCCAATAAAGACCCAGGGAAGGTAAATAACATAAGTAATTGCCCAAGCAGATAGGTATTTAACGTTCAAAGGATTGTGCTGATAAACTTCTATGTTGAATTGATAATTCTGTAACATCAAAAGAGCCGTAATAGCCAAGGTTAGGAAAAAACAACCCAAAATCGTAAAATGAAAACGACTATAGTAGGTCACTCCCAGATAACGGGCACGATTGAAAAAGAAGAAAATTCCTACTATCAGAGTATAGACTAGAAAATTCGGATTAAAAAGAGATGGAGCCAACACTGCCACCAAATAGCTTAGAAGTACAAGCCCAATGAAAAGGGTAAAGGATTCCGCTCCAGCTTTATTGATTAGTTGTTCTTCTCTTTCGTCAAGTAATTGATAATGAATGAATTTATTTACCATCTTCTTCCTCCCAAAATAGTTGGTCTAGGGTTTTCCCTAAACATCTGCAAATGGACTGGCAGAGCGAGAGACTGGGATTGTATTTTCCCGCCTCTATCAAACCAATAGTCTGGCGCGTCACCCCGACAGCATCTGCTAGTTGACCCTGAGTTAAATCAAGCTCAACCCGAGCTAATTTTAATTTTAAATTTTTAGCCACCTGCGTCCTCCTTATAGTTTTAATACTCATCTACTCTTAAAAAATCTAAAACCAACACAAGCTGTCAGCTATTTATTATAACCTCATTAATTAGCACTCCAATATTATCTTCAGCATAAAATCAGTATGTTGGATTGTTTGAAATAAACTTCCTAGTTTGCTATTTAATTTTTTGTTTAGTATTAGCTTTAGTAGGGTCTTTTAAACGAGTTTTTATTTCTTGTATTTCTTGTTTAGTTTAGTTGGTTTCATATCACTATTATATAATGCTTTTGGAAATGAGTCTAGCATAAGAGAAAAACGTGTACACAACAAGAGCATGAGCATAGCAAGATGACTGATTTTTTACTGTATTTTAGGTATGCAAAATAATACTAAATAAAACTAAAATGAATACTTCTTGCTTTTCTTGAGAGTGAAAAAGTACAATAAAATGATTGTAGTGGTTGCCACAAGATACTGACTAATAGACATCGTATTTGAAGCCACAAATACAGGTAAAGAATAAAAAGGAAGAAGTTCAATTGCTTTGATAAACAAATCATTACTAGTATTCATCATAATCGTATTTAATATATTAGGGATAAAGAGTAGTAAAGCTACTAAAATACCAAATATCAAGCCACTTTTCAATTTGTATAAATAGAAAATGTAAGATAATAGAAAATAAAATAGGACTAACAAAATTGTATTGACTACAATAGCTACTATAAAATCTAATCCTAAATCACCTGGAACACCCAATTTACTTACGATGACTAGTAACACAATACCATTCAAAGCATAAATAATGGAAACTGAGATGGCATATAGAAAATTAGACAAGACGTAAATCATCCGATTTTTCTGTTGATTATAAAACAAACTTACCGTATTGTGAGAAAAATCTCTACTAATGACTCGGTTAGCATGTATAACAGCCATTAACATACCGAGCATAGCATAAAAATTTGAAATATGCTTAATACCAAGTGATGTCCCTTGAGTCTTTAGAATAAAGAATGTAACCAGTATCGGCGGTATAAACGAGATAATCAATCCGAGATATATTACGCCTGATGAATATAAATCTCTTATATTTTCCTTAAGAAAATTCAATTTATTTAATTTCATGATTATAACCTTTCTTTATTTTGAACGATTTAGATAAATATCTTTAAGCGTCTCTTTTTTAGTTTCAAAATCAACTACTTTAATAGAGTTTTCGTTAAAAAATTTAAAAAGCTCACTACTTTGAACATTCCCAGACATAGTAATTTTCAGTCCCTCTTCCTGAACAATATCCCCAAATTCTTGTTTGGTAATAAAAATGTCTTTATCTGTAGCTGATGAAAAAGCTATCTCAAACAAGCAATTATGACTATCTTTTCCTACTTTTTGGAATGTCAAAAGCCCGTTCTCCAAGAAAAGGACTCTCTCACAAATTTCTTCAATATCTTCTAATTTATGACTCGATATTAAAATTCCCACATTTTCATGTAAAGCTAAATTTTTTAGAACCGCTAAAACTATTTGTGATGATTCAATATCTAAACCATTAGTCGGTTCATCTAAAATCAATATATCAGGTTCCGTAACGAGAGTTAGAAGCAAAGCTAATTTTTGTTTTGTACCCAAAGAATAGGTCTTTACTTTTTTATTAATAGACTGAGTCAAATCTAACTCTTGGATCAAACTTCCAAATCTTTCTTGATTGTAGTCAATACCATATAAATTTGACAAATATTTTAAATTCTCTAAACCTGTTTTAGATAAAAATAATTTTGGTTCTTCGATTAAATACCCAACATTATCACTACTTATAATATTCCCTAAATTCGGTTGATTATTCTGAACAAGAATTTTCATCAATGTACTCTTGCCAACTCCGTTTCTCCCTACTAGACCAACAATTTCACCCTTATTAAGTGAGAAATTTATATCTTTGAGAATGGTTGAATGACCATAATTTTTACTTACATTTATAACTTCCATTTTTTAATTCCTCCATTAATATTCTTGGTTTTCTCTTTGATCATCATTAATTTTAAAAAGTTGCGCCTCTTTTTAACAACATTATATCATATATCTAACTTAATGCAATATATAAATGTCATTTTGTAAATTTTTATTAACAAAAAACTCTCTACCATAAAAAATAGAGAGTGTTAAGTTTAAATATAGGATTTCAAAATATCGACGACATCACTTCTTTTCTTAACCTTATAGACCTTGATTCCCAATTTCTCAGCTGCAATTGTATTGTCCTCAATATCACCTAGAAAGACATAATGTGTGGGATTTAACTGGTATTTATCGAGAATCCCCTTCATACTTATGTCAAGAACCCCTCTTTGCCTTATACTTTCATATTCACCTTACAAATTCTTTTGGTAATAATATCTTTGCCCAATGTAGGGATAGTCTTGTAACCTAAAGACTTCCTTGTAGCCATGCATTTTATAAAAATCTGGAGCTTGAAACTGGTGGGTATTGACAAAAGCAAAACGACAGTTTCGATTCTTAGCTTCACTTTCTGCCTGTTGCAATAGTTTTGAACCGATTCCTTGCCCTCGTAACTCCTCTTTCACAAACAAATACTCAATTTGCAACCAATTTCCAAAAGTCTCAGCCACCAAGCCAGCCAAGAGATTGCCCATCTCATCTTCAACATAAAGATTCAATGGCTCACTTTCAGCCTCTTCTCTTTTGGAACGGTTATAAGCACGAATCAAATTCCCAATTTCTTGTGCTTTCTGGGATTTCTCATTTTCCAATCTAAAGTACATCTAAATCTCCTTAAATACTGTTACAGCTTGATTATAGTCTTATTTCCAAAGACTGTCAAACTAGCAAAAACCCACCAACTTGAGTTGATGAGTCTTTAATCTATTTTCTAAATTTCCACTGGCTATAAATCCCGAAACCGATAATCCAGATAGCTGAACCAATTGCTCCTACAAAGGTAGACTCTTGCAAAAAGAGGGTTACAAAGACAAAGGCAAAGAAGAGCATGGTTAAAGGATTTAAGAAACGATAATGGGGCATGAGATAGCCATCCGCCATAAAGTCTGGTGACTTGCGATACTTAAGGTGAGCCACCATAATCAAGATATAAATGGCAATGTAGACACCTGATGATGATGCTGTAATCAAGGCAAAAGCATCCGAAACACCTGGCAAGACATTGATAAAGGCTGCTAGAGCAATCAAGATTGCTGAAGCGATGATGGCATTTTGTGGCACATTATGGCGAGAAAGAGTATCTGCCTTAATAGCCTTTAAGAATGGGTTTGGTGAATCATGGGCAATCTGATACAAGTGACGACCTGTTGAATAAAGGGTTGAGTTAAGAGCAGATGCTGCTGAGGTCAAAACGACGAAGTTAATTAAGGCTGCCGCCCACTTGATACCGGCCAATTCAAATACTGTAACAAAGGGAGAATCAGCCGATGCAAGCTCACGCCACGGAATGATAGCCATGATGGCTAATAGGGCTCCTCCATAGAAAAAGGCAATACGTAATGGAATTTCCTTAACAGCTTTTGGCAATACCTGACGAGGATTTTTTGTTTCAGAAGTCGTTACCCCAATAAACTCAATCATGAGGTAGGCAAAGAAAACCATCTGGAAGGCCATGACAAAGTTTACTCCACCATTTGGGAATAGGGAGAAATTATCGGTGATATTAGCCAAACTTGCTACTCCATGTGGTGTCTTAAAGCCTGTCAAGACCATAAAGACTCCTGTGGCAATCATAGCTAAAATAGCCACAATCTTGACCATAGCAAACCAAAACTCAACTTCCCCAAAGAGCTTCACCGCAATCAGATTTACTAAGGCTAGAATAGTCAAAAATCCAATCTCAATCATCCAACTTGGCCAGCTAGGGAACCAAAACTGAACATAGTGAGAGATAGCAGTGATTTCCGCCATACCGATAAAGACAACGGATAACCAGTAAGACCAAACTGAGAAATAACCCCAGCCCTTACCCAAATGGCGCGTGATAAAGTTGATAAAGGTATGTTGCTCAGGGTCTTGGTAGAGCATTTCCCCAACCGCACGCATCATGAGGAACATGAAAGCTCCAGTAATCATATAAATCAGTACAATGGAAGGACCTGTTAAGCTGATAGAGCGACCTGCTCCCAAAAAGAGTCCTGTTCCGATTGTTCCCGCAATGGCCATAACCTGTACGTGACGATTGGTTAGACCACGCTCCATCTTATTTTTTTTCTTCTTTGAACTCATAACGTCTCCAATTCAATTTAAAATGGAAAAAGGAGTGAGTGAAGCGCACTGCCTCCCCACTCCTTTTTTCTATTTTTAGGCTGTTTTTTCAACCTTCAAAATTTTTACATCATAGCTACCAACAGGTGTTTCAATTGTTGCTGTATCACCTGTTTTCTTGCCAATCAAGGCTTGTCCAATTGGGCTTTCATTTGAAACCTTTCCTGCAAAGGCATCTGCACCAGCTGAACCTACGATAATATAAACTTCTTCTTCGTCCTCACCAATTTCTTGGATAGTAACTGTTTTACCAATCGCTACTTCGTCTTGGGCAACTGAGTCGCTATTGACGATTTCAGCATAACGGATTTTTGTTTCCAAGCTAGAGATTTGTCCTTCGACAAAGGCTTGTTCATCCTTAGCTGCTTCGTATTCACTGTTTTCTGAAAGGTCACCGTACGAACGAGCAATCTTTATGCGTTCTACCACTTCTGGTCGGCGGACCAATTTCAATTCTTCTAATTCTTTTTCAAGTTTTTCCTTTTCCGCAAGGGTCATAGGATATGTTTTTTCTGCCATTTTTCTCAACTTTCTTTCGATAGTATTGAATCTCTATCTGAGATTCTCATTTTTGTAGTCTTAGTTTGAACTACTATTTTGAGTAAGCTTGCTATTGACGTGCTCAGCTACATTACGATCATGTTCTTCCTGTGTCACTGCGTAATAGACTTTACCATCTGTAACATTTGCTACAAAGTAGAGGTTCTCACTCTTTGTTTGGTTGATACTTGCTTCAATCGCGTCCTGACTTGGACTATCTACTGGACCAGGCATCAAACCAGGTTTGGTATAAACATTATATGGTGAATTAATCGATGTGTCAATTCCAGCATCATCTGCTAGGCTAATATTTTGGCCAAGTTTCCCTTGGGCATACAAGATTGCAATATTGCTTTGAAGTGGCATACCAAGGTTCAAACGATTGTAGAAGACACCTGCAATCAACTTACGGTCTTCAGTCTTAGCACCTTCTTTTTCAACAAGTGAAGCAATTGTTAGCAATTCATTAACTGTCAAGTTTTTAGACTTGATTGCACTATAGTGCGGAGTCAAAGTCTTATCCATAGCTGCCAGCATCTCATCAATCAAGCTTTCAATAGTTGTGCTTTCCTTGATAGAGTAGGTCGCTGGGAAAAGATAACCTTCCAAACGGTAACGAACTCCACTTTCTTTCGTTGGCAAGCTTTCGAGTAGATTTGGATATTTAGCAACTTCTTGACTGATAAAGTTGTCATCTTGAACTTTAGCCAAGAAAGCTTCCGCTGTCAAAGGTTCTTTGAATTCACCTTGTAATTGGCCTACAGCTTGGGCAATTTGCTCAATTGTATAGCCCTCTGGAATGGTCAAATCTGCAAGTGACGGTTCTTGAGGTTCAGGAGTACCACCTTTTTGAAGTTCCTTGATGATATCCTCTGTACTCATGCTCTTTTGCAAATTGTAATATCCAGCCTTCAGATCTGAATAATTCTTATATTTAGCATAAAAAGCAAAAATCACACCGTGTTTAATCACACCAGAATGTTCAAGAGTTGATCCGATCTCTTGGACATTAGATCCTTCCGGGATTTGAACGGTTACATACTGCTTAGAATTAGCATCAACTGGTAATAAAGATGACTGAACATACTGATAACCGAAGTAACCACCTGCCGAAATCAAGGCTAGGAAAATCAGTAGAGAAATGAAGAATGCCTTCAAATGTGATTTTTTCTTCTTAACTGGTTTAACTGTCTCACGGCGACTACGTCTAGGAACTGAACCTAGGCTATCTGCCGATTCAGCTAACTCAGATAGCTCATTATCCACTGCAGGAGTACTAACTTCTTCCTGTTGTCTACTTGTTTTATACGACACCGCAACCTTTGTTGGAATCTCGTTAAATTCTTTGTCTTCGTTAAGTTTTACAGGTTCTACTTTTGGTTGAACTGGCTCGAAAACAGGTTCTACTGGTTCAACTACCGCTTCAATTTTAGGTTCTGCAACTTCTTCATTTCCTGCAATTTCATCCGAAATATTATTAGAACGTGATGGAACACCAGGAGCATTCTTTAATATTTGATCCACAACAGAAAGAGAATTAGCCATCAACTCTTCTGCTGAAGGTTCATGTTCCTGAGTTGAAGGATCTACTGAATCTTCTTGAGATAAAGGAGTTTCAAAACTTGTAATCTCGTTTTCTTGCTCACTTCTATCTTGTTTTTTTACTCTCTCTAAATCACGTAAAATTTGCTCTTTAAAGCTTAATTTTTCGTCTTCTCTTGTTTTTTCACTCAAAAGTTTATCCTCCTCGTTGACAATCCATAATATTATATCTTAAAAACGAAAGAAAAGCAACCTAGCATGCTTTTCTCGCTTATTTTTTAGCTTCCCAGACCATATCATACCAGGTTTCCCCTGCAAAGGTTGACTGAGACCGGCCTTCATTGACAAATCCATGTTTTTCGTAGTAGGCGATGAGATAGTCATGACAGGTTAGGTTAATACCTTCTCTTTCGTGTTCAAGAGCCAACTCTTTCAAGGCTGTTAATAATTTTTGACCAAGTCCAAGGCCCTGTGCTTCCTTGGCAATAGAAAGACAGGTCACAGAGATATAACCACTCGGCTCATGACTATAATCTTCTATCTCTTCTGTAAAAGACTGATCTTGCAGATGGCGGTATGGTCCAACTGGCCCTTCTATATACCCCATGATTCTGCCTTCTTTTTCTGCAACCAGAAACGAGGTCTGAATTTTTCGCAAATGAGCTTCAAAAACCGAGCGAGGAATGGCTTCTTCAAGTGAGAAATTTTCTAGTTCAATCTCAACGATACGATCTAAATCTTCTAATCTTGCTTTCCTGATTTTCATTGTGCCTCCAGATAAAAGGGATTAAACCAAATCATACTAAAACCTTGACTAGCTGCATAAAGGGAAGTTTCTTCATCAATAAAACCGTTCATTTCAAAATAGGATAGCAACTCATCAGGACTCTTCAAACGAATAGCTTTGTAATCCAGCTCAACCGCCACCTCTTTCAAGGCCGCAAGAAGAAGCGTGCCCAAGCCCTGTCTCTGATGGCCAGAGTCAATGACTAAAGAATGCATTTCTAGACATTGCGGATTATGTGGCTGAGGATCGCCTAGAACATAGCCCAGAAGCTGATTTTCATCCCTAGCTAGAAGAAAGGTATCCGCACACTTACGGATACTTTCTTCTAAAATATGGGAAGGTTGCTGATTTTCAGCTGGAAAAGATGAAGACTGAAGTGTCTCTATCTCAGCCAAATCAGACTTACTTGCCTGAATGATCTTAATTGGAATTTCCATGGGAACATCCTATTGAACATTACTTGTCAAATTAGACAAGAGACGTTCAAATGAGTATTCATAGGTTTGAATATCTCCTGCTCCCATAAAGACATAGACAGCATTGTCATGGTCTAGGAGTGGAGAAACATTTTCAACAGTGATAACTTGGTGTTTCTTATTGATTTTATTGGCTAGGTCTTCTACCTTAACATCACCATGGTCTACTTCACGAGCAGATCCATAAATTTGGGCTAGATAAACAGCATCCGCTTGGTTCAAAGCGTGGGCAAATTCGTCCAACAAGGCAATGGTTCTTGTAAAAGTATGCGGTTGGAAGACTGCAACAATTTCCTTGCTTGGGTATTTCTGACGAGCCGCATCCAAGGTCGCAATAATTTCTGTTGGATGGTGGGCAAAGTCATCGATAATCACCGTGTCATTGACAATTTTCTCAGTGAAACGACGCTTAACACCGGCAAATGTTTTCAAGTGTTCACGCACCAAGTTCAAATCAAATCCTGCTGTGTAAAGCAATCCAATAACGGCTGTCGCATTCATGATATTGTGACGACCAAAGGTTGGAATATGGAATTGCCCTAATTCTTGACCACGGAAATGAACTGTGAAGGTTGAACCAGTTGTTGAACGAAGAAGATCGCTAGCTACAAAATCATTGACTTCTGCTTCAAAACCATAATAATAAATTGGTGCATCAGACGTAATCTTACGCAATTCAGCATCTTCACCGTAGATAAACAAACCTTTGGTAATTTGTTTAGCATAGTCGTTAAAGGCATTGAAAACATCCTCTAGACTTGTGAAATAGTCTGGATGGTCAAAGTCAATGTTGGTGATAATAGAGTATTCTGGGTGATAAGGCATAAAGTGACGCTCGTATTCGTCAGATTCAAAGACAAAATATTTGGCATTGGCTGAACCACGACCGGTCCCATCTCCAATCAAGAAGCTAGTATCTGTGATATGAGACAAGACATGAGACAACATACCTGTAGTTGAAGTTTTTCCATGTGCTCCAGCTACTCCCATGCTAACAAAGTCGCGCATAAAGCTACCTAGGAACTCATGGTAGCGTTTGTAGCTAATGCCATTTTGGTCTGCATAGGCAATTTCGACATTGTTATCTGGACGAAAGGCATTTCCAGCGATAATTTCCATATCACCGTCTAGATTCTTTTCATCAAAAGGAAGAATAGTAATCCCTGCCTGCTCAAGACCACGTTGAGTAAAGTAGTACTTTTCAACATCTGATCCCTGTACCTTATGCCCCATTTGGTGCAACATCAAGGCCAAGGCACTCATCCCTGATCCTTTAATTCCGATAAAATGATATGTCTTTGACATGTTTTCTCCCCTATTCCGTAATTCTTGTCAGATTCAACTCTTGGGCCACCTGACGTTCTTGTTCTTTTTGTTGATTCTTTTTATTGTAGATTTGGCTCTTCTTCAGAAAATCATAGTTGTTTTTCTTTGGACTTGAAGTTTCTTTTGGCTCAGCTTGAGTCGAAATATTGTTCACTTCTTCCGCCAAGATATAATGAGACTGGGTCAATTTTTGGCTATATTTGACAAATTCACCAGGATTTTCCTTTTGGAAAGGAGCTGTAGGTTGATTGCCCTGTCTAACTAGACTTGGCTGAGAATGGCGTCTTGTAGGAGTAATATCCTTAGTCAGATAACTTGCTGAGCGTTTCTTTTTCAAGTCCGCACGCGCTTCTTCACGCGCCACCTCCGCATAGCTCTTTCCTTCTTTTTTTACTCCTAAGCTAGCCTTCTTAGGTTTCTCTACTGGCTTTTCAATCGTTTTTTCTGGTCTTTCTTCAGTAATAGGGGCCCACTCCAGATAATTCTTATCACGGTATTCTCCCTTGATATTACTGATAAAGTCAGACTCATCATAGAGGTCCATAACCGGCATCTCAGTAAGCATGACCTCATCATCTGACACTAATGGAAATCGTTCTTCTCTCATTTTCTATTTCCTTTCAACACTTCATTATAGCGTATTGTCTTGATTTTTCAAGTGCTGGCTTCAGAAATTCCTAAAATTTCTCTAATTTCTGCTAGGGTCAGACTGCCACGTGACTCTGTGCCATCCAATACTTGTGACACCAGATGTTTCTTTTGTTCTTGGAGTTCCTGAATTTTTTCTTCAATGGTTCCCTTGGTCACCAAGCGATAAACCTCAACCGTTTCTTCCTGACCCATCCGATGGGCACGGCCAATGGCTTGCGCTTCCACCGCAGGATTCCACCAAAGGTCAACCAAAATAACCGTATCAGCACCTGTCAGATTCAGACCGACACCACCAGCCTTAAGGGAAATCAGAAAGGCATCTCTTTCTCCTTGGTTAAAGGCCTTGGTCATGTCTTGTCTTTCCTTGGCTGGGGTCGAACCGGTAATTTTAAAGGAAGTCAAGCCCAAGTCTGGCATTTCTTGTTCAATTTTCTCCAACATTCCCTTGAACTGTGAGAAAATCAAGACACGGTGTCCGCCGTCTGCCACCTGTACCAGCAGGTCTCGGAGACTATCCAGTTTACCACTGGCACCCTGATAATCCTCCATAAAGAGGGCAGGGGTGTCACAGATTTGGCGCAAGCGCATCAGACCAGACAAGATTTCCACCCGACTTCGCTGAAATTCCTGATCTGACACTTGAGCCAGACGGTCACGCATCTGTTGTAGCTGGGCTAGGTAAATAGCCTTTTGCTGATCTTCCAGTTCATTTTTATAAACCACTTCAATCAAGTCTGGCAATTCAGTCAGAACTTCTTCTTTCTTGCGCCGCATCACGAAAGGCTTGATAAACTGAGCTACTCGCTCAGCTGGTAATTTCATAAATTCTTTCTTGCTTGGCAAAAGTCCTGGCATGACGATTTGGAAAATAGACCACAACTCACCCAGATGGTTTTCAATAGGAGTTCCTGACAAGGCAAAGACTGACGGCACCACAAATTGTCTCAAGGTCTGGGCAATCTTAGTTTGGGAATTTTTCATGACCTGAGCTTCATCTAAGAAAAGGAAGTCAAAGGCCATCCCCTGATAAAGATCACTATCCTGACGGAAGGTAGCATAGCTCGTCACATAGATTTGATGGCTCTCGGCAAGAATCTCCTCACGACTAGCTTTCAAACCATGAACAACAACCACATCCAACTGTGGAGCAAATTTCTGAAATTCATCTGCCCAGTTGTAAATCAAACCCGACGGAGCGAGAATCAAGACTCGACTTTCTTTTGTCACTTGGCTGGTCAAAAATGCAATGGTCTGCAGGGTTTTACCAAGTCCCATATCATCAGCTAAAATCCCACCAAAACCATAATGATGGAGCATTTGCAACCAACGAATTCCCTTTTCCTGATAATCTCGTAAATCAGCCTGAACCTGAGTTGCTTGCAAAGGAAAGTCCTCTGGATGCGTCAAATCCTGGGCCAGATTCTGGAATTCTTGTGAAAAAGAAATACGATCTCGTCCTTCAAAGAGATGGGCTAAACTATAAGCCAAAGATTTTCGAGCCTGCAAGGCCCCATCTTTTAATTCAAACTGCCCCAGTTCCTGTAGATTTTGGCGAATTTTCTTGGTTTCTTCATCGAAAAAGTAGACTTGATTGGACGCACCAATGTAAAAATCTTGATTGGCAACCAAGGCCTGCATGGCTTGGTCTATTTCCTCTCGGGAGATATCTTGAAAATCAAACTGGATTTCCAAGAGACCTCCCTTGGAAGCAATCTGCACTTGAGGGCTAGCTAGGTTATAGAGTTCTTCTAACTTATCTGATAGGGCAACATCCCCGAGTTTTTCAAAGACTGGAATGATGTCATGGAAGAAATGATAGACAGACTCTGCTTTTAAGGCCTGACGCCAAGATTGAAAATCTGCTTCAAAGCCCGCTGCCAAACAGACTTGGAAAACTCTTTCTTCTAAGTCAGCATCACTCGAAAAGGGTAATTCTTCTAGCTCTTGTCGGCTAGATACCTGTCTATCCCCATAATCAAACTGGATTTCCAGACGAATCCGATTATCCTCTTCCCTGTCAAAGTAAAAAGAGGGCGAAAACGTTTTGATTTGTAACCGTTCTGGAGCTGAGACAGTCCCCATCTGGCTAAAAAGAGTCAGACAGGAAGCCAACTTATCTCGGTCACTGCTATCAAATTGCAGGTGTTTTTTTCCATGTTTATCCAAAGGCAGCGCTTTGATCTCCTTGAGAAGACGCATCTGCTGGTCTCTTAGAAAATAAACCTGTCCTTTATGGAAAAGTACAGCTCCCTGATAAAAGACATTTACCCTCGGACTATCACTGATTTCCATTTCAAAATAGTCCGAGTATTCTGTTACTGTAAAGGCAAATAGATTAGCATCAGCATGCATATCCTGAAAAAGTAGGGTCTGGTAGCTATCCACTTGGTGATCAAATTGAAAATGGGGTAAGGTCATCAGTAAATTTACACCCTGCTCAAAAAAGGTCAGAGGGAAAAAGAGGTGCCGACCTTGGTTTTGGAAAAAGAGGTCTGGAGCCTGTCCTTCCTCCACTAGTCCCCGCAAGAAAGTCAGAAGTTCTTGGCTGGCCTCATCAAAGGATTCCCAAGACAAGGATTCCTCATAGATTTTACCAATCATATAAGGTTTTCTCTTCTCGACGACTTTTAAAAAGAGTGGAATATCCCGAATGACATAGTATTTTTGACTATTAATTTGGCCGATTCTCAGCGTCCACAAGATATGATTAGTTCCTGCTTCCACCTGACCCACAGCCGACAACTCATAGGCTCGGTCTGTTTTTGGAGATAAAATTCGATCCAAAAACTTGCCTCCCAAGGTCACCTTGGTTTCAACGGCCTCTTTTTCTTCATGACCTTCTTCCAGACTCTGCAAGATTTCCTGACCACGCTCATCATTTTTCAAAAAATGCTCCAGCGCTGCCAAATGTACACAGTAGCCTCTCTTTTGGAAAAAATCGCAGGCACAAAAAACCAAATCATCCTCTAAACTATAGCGCAGTTCTTCTTCTGCAACGCGAGCGTAGAGCCGATTGTTTTTTTCCTTGATGATGTCAACCTTACCAGTTTCATAAAGGACAACGCCTTCGATACGGACTTTGCCCGGAATCAATTTAGCCATATTTTCACCTTTACCTTATCTTTTTATTATACCATATTTTCGCCTATGAAAATAGCCTTCTAGGATGACTTTTCTCCTAGAAGGCTGGATTTTTAAAGTTTAGCAAAAGTCGTCACAATTCGCTGACACACTTCTTGCAGCAGAGATTTAGGCATAGCTACATTGAGACGGGCATGGAGACTCCCTTCCTCTCCAAAATCCAAACCACGATTGAGGATAACCTTGGCTTCATTTCTCAAAAGCTCTTGTAATTTTTCATCAGTCAGGTCATAGGCTGAAAAATCAAGCCAAATCAAGTAGGTTCCTTGCGGTTTCATGACCTTGATTTTAGTCTCTTTTCCAAATAGATCCACCACATAATTAATATGGTCTTCAAAGACTTGCTTGAGTTCCTCTAACCAATCTTTACCGTATCGATAGGCAGCTTCTGTCGCCAAATAACCCAAGCCTGAAATTTCATGCTGGTTATTGGCCAACTGGCGTTTCTGGTAAGCCACTCGCAACTTAGGATTTTCAATGACTGCATAGGAATTTTTTGTCCCAGCAATATTAAAGGTTTTAGTGGCACTGCTCAAGACGATAGCAAATTCTTTAAAGTCAGGGTTGACAGTATTGAAGGAATGATGCTTGTGACCAAAGAGGGCCAAATCTTGGTGAATCTCATCCGAAACCAAGAAAACACCGTGTTTTTGACAGAGTTGACCAATCTTCTCCAACACTTCTTTTTCCCAAACACGTCCACCAGGATTGTGAGGATTGCAGAGAATATAGAGTTTAACATTCTCTTTCACCAAATCCTTCTCCAGTTGGTCAAAGTCAATCTCAAACAAACCATCCTTTTCCACCAAAGAATTGGTAATCAATCTGCGATTGTTCAACTTGACACTGCGTGCAAAGGGTGGATAGACAGGTGTGTTAATCAAAACTGCCTCGCCTTCTTTCGTAAAGGCTTGAATAGCTGTTGAGATGGCTGGTACCACACCCTCGATGAAGACAAGAGCCTCTTTGTCAAAGTGGTAACCGTGTTGTGTAGCTTCCCACTTTTGAACTTCCTTAATTAACTCTTCACTGGCATAGGTATAGCCATAAACCAGTTGATCAGCGTAAGTTTGCACAGCTTGGCGGATTTCAGGCAAGACTACAAAGTCCATATCCGCTATCCAAGCTGGTAGGATTTCACTATCCGTTTCTGCTTCTTTCCATTTATAGGTATGGTGCCCTAAACGGTTGGGCAGGCTTGTAAAATCATATTTTCCCATCTTTATCTTATCCTTCTAAGGCTTGGCGCAAATCTGCAATCAAATCTCTAGCATCCTCAATCCCAATCGACAAACGCAATAGGTCATCTGTCAAACCATAAGAATGGCGCACTTCTGCTGGAATATCAGCATGAGTTTGCGTCGTTGGATAAGTAATGAGACTTTCTACCCCACCCAAACTTTCGGCAAAAGAGAAAACCTTGAGGCTATTCAAGATATGTGGAATGCGTGTTTCATCCGCCACTTTAAAGGAAATCATACCTCCACGACCAGTGTAGAGAACTTCCTTAACTGCTGGAGAATCCTTCAAAAAGGCAACCACTTCTTGGGCATTGGATGTTGAGCGCTCCATACGAAGAGATAAGGTCTTGAGACCACGAATCAATTGATAACTGTCAAATGGAGACAAGACTGCCCCTGTCGTATTGAGATTGTAAAAGAGTTTCTCGTATAGTTCTAAACTATTGGTCACAACCACTCCAGCCAAAACATCATTGTGACCTGCTAGATACTTGGTTGCTGAATGGAGAACGATATCTGCTCCATCTTCAATCGGACGTTGGTAGATAGGGCTGTAGAAGGTATTGTCTACCACCACTTTGGCACCCTTAGCATGAGCCAATTTGGCTAGTTTTTCGATATCAAATTCCAACATCAAGGGATTGGTTGGGGTTTCGATATAGAGAACATCCACGTCCTTTTCTAACTCGGCAATCAACTCTTCTTCTGTATTGGCATAGGTAAAATGGAAACGGCCTTCCTGCTCCACTTGGTTGAACCAGCGGAAAGAACCACCATAAAGGTCACGGACAGCCAAGACCTTACTTCCTACTGGAAAGACGCTAAAGGCCAGTACAATAGCTGACATACCTGAGCTAGTCGCTAGGGCATAGTCTGCGGACTCAATAGCCGCCAAGACTTCTTCCGCCTTACTGCGAGTTGGGTTTTTGGTGCGCGTATAGTCAAATCCAGTAGACTGACCAAACTCTGGGTGCTGATAAGTCGTCGAAAAATGAATCGGTGTCACTAAAGCTCCTGTTGCTTCGTCTGACTTGATACCCGCCTGGGCCAAAATTGTGTTAATGTGTAATTCCTTGCTCATACAATACCTCCAAATCTATAGTAACTATTGTACCACTTATTTTCATCAACTCATTTTCTTCTTTTCAAGAGCTAGTTATAGTTTCAAACTATAGACTTATCGAGTAAAGCTAAAAAGAATCCAGAAAAACTTCCAGATTCTTTTGTGAAAATGATTGCTAGGGTTTACTTTAACCGAAAGAAATCCTGTTGGGCTAAATTGTCATAATGCTCTTTATTAAATTGATACTGGCCCACATGCTGACTAATCTGACCGACATCCACGGAAAAGATATAGACTTCATTTTGATAGTTCCAGTTCAGCCTAACTGTATTCAAGACTGGCTTATAAGTAAAATCTTGAACTTGATTCCAAGGCATCTCTACGACTTGATTAGAACGATTTTCAGTTACATCACTGATATCCATCAAGTAGATCCCCTTAGGTGTGAATGCCAGAATCTTAGGCTTCACGCTCGACTGAACATAGTAACTTCCTCCTACAGTGAAGAAATCAATAAAAGATTTCAACCATGTCTTTTTCTTGAAAGCCATCAGAAAATTCCTTTGTCCCTCGATATGACAAGTTGAAAGAAATGATTCAATCTGTTTTTCTGTTGCAAACTCCATAATAGCACCCATGATTTTACCTCCATAACGATTAGTAAATAGGCAGATAAGAACTCTTCATATAAAGAAGAACTTATCATTTGTTGTATTTTATCTTACTTTTACAGTAGACGACATCCCTCCTATAACATTACCCTAGCATGTGCATACTTCAATCAACATTGGGTAAATTTTCGAACGTAGTTTCTTATATTTATTATAGCATAAACTCAATTAACTAAGAGAAAATATAAGCACTTTTCTTCCAAATTTTCCATCATTCTATATAAAAACGACAGCTTCATTCGAAACCATCGTTTTTCTTGAAAAATCCTTATTTGACATGTTTTGCCAATTCTTCTTGGGCTTTTTTATTAGATTCTTCTTTTTCTTTCAACCATTTTTCTTTGGCTTTTTCATATTCATCTTTTGTGACTGTTTTATCTTGTACTTTGAGGTATTTATATGATTCGATACCTTTATTACCAGCTAATGAATATGGTGATGAGAAAGGAACTGTTTTTCTCAATGTTGGTGTTCCACCCTTAGAAACATTTGGAATTGCTAAAGCACTATCTACCAACCAAGCTTGGATTTCAGCATACTTTTCATAGCGTTTTGCAATATCTTGTTCCTCATTAGCTTCTTCCAACATTTGAGTATAGACATCCAGCCCAACAGCCTTGGCCTTGTCATTGGCTTCACCCGGCTCTATACCTAGATTTTGCATCAAACCACCAGAATTAACGTTAAAGACATCAAGATAGGTTGAAGGATCTTGATAGTCTGCACTCCAACCACCGTTGTATAGATCGTAATCCTTCTGAGCTGCAGTCTGAGCCAAATAGCTTGTATTATCAAAGTCTTCAGTAGAAAGTTGTTGAATATCAATTACAACGTTCTCTGCACCTAAGGCTGCTTCAATAGATTGCTTCATAGAATTTGCCTCTTGGACACCCTTTTTATCAGCTTGGTCAACTGTCATGTCCAAGTGGATAGGGAATTGGACTCCTTTAGCTTGGAGTTCTTTCTTAGCCTCTGCAAATTTAGCCTTGGCTTTTTCAGCATTGTAGTATGGATCCTGAGCATCCGCAAAGTTGATTCCTTGCCATTCCTTACCATAATTCACCATCTTAGAGGCTACTACTTCACCAAAGTCTTTTCCGTTGATACTTACGAAGTTTGGAGGAACAACCAAGTTACGCAAAATCTTAGTTGCTCCATCTTCTCCCTGAGATTGAGCCCCGTAAGCTGTACGGTCATAGGCAAAATTAATGGCTTGACGGAAGTTCTTGTTAAGAACCGCTTCTTGAGTCGATTTCTTTTCAGCATCACTTGTTTTTGAAGTGAATTTATAAGATTTTCTATCTAGGTTAAAGTTTAAGAAGTAAGAAGTAGCATCCTGTAAACTATAGATGATATTGTCCTTATTCTTTTCTTTAATTCCTTCAAAACTTGAACTATTTGGATAAAGGCGAGCGTAGCTATAAGCACCCTCTACAAAGTTACGAGCCAGTGCATCTTGGTCACTACCATCATAATAGGCCAATTTCACATCATCTACAAAGACATTTTTAGCATCCCAGTAGTTAGGATTTTTCTTGAATTCAATGACAGATTTTGAAACAAAGGATTTCATCAAGAAAGGTCCATTGTACAAAATGCTAGATGGGTCTACCTTTCCAAAATCATCCCCTTTTGATTTCAAGAAATCCGCATTGACTGGGAAGAGAATGGTTGAAGTTGTTTTTGAGTTCCAGTAAGATTCTGGTCGTGTCAAGGTATATTGAACCGTTTGGTCATCAAGAGCCTTGACTCCGACAGTTGAAAAGTCTGTTGTTTTACCAGTGATATAGTCATCTAAACCAGCAACGGATTCTTGCACCAAGTACAAGGCTTCTGATTTTTTATCAGCTGCATATTTCAAACCAGTTACAAAATCTTGGGCAGTTACAGGAGCATATTCATCTCCATCTGCAGTATACCATTTAGCATCTTTACGTAGTTTGTAGGTATAGGTCAAACCGTCCTTAGAAACACTCCAATCCTCTGCCAAGGATGGAATATAGTTTCCATACTGGTCATTTTCCATGAGTCCATCTACCAAATTAACCACGATATCATTAGTTGTTGCACGGTTTTCTGCTAGATAATTCAAACTAGACGGATCACTAACATAAACATAGTTATATGTTTTTGACGCTGTGCTGGAATTTCCACACGCGCTTAATAAAATACCTGCACTTAATACGACACCTGCAAGCGTTGCATACTTGGCTTTAGACTTTTTCATCTTCAGAACCTCCTGATTTAAATATTTGTCTTATTATACAACTTGAGTTTTATTTAGTCAATAGATTTTTAAGTAAAATTTAAGAAAAATTAAATTACCATCTACAAACTTTAGCTATTATTCTACAAATTAATAAAAAAGAGAATAAATTGAACATTTTATGATAGAAATGTTCAATTTATCCCTTTTATTTATAAATATTTTTTAAGTTAACTTTAATTTGATTCGTAAGCGATCTGCTTGAGCTTTTCCAATAACCTTATCCAATAAACGGGTACGGAGGCTCATAATTCCATAAACTCCTCCACCCATGGCACCGACAAGAGTTACATATAGAAAACTCCACAAACGCCCACTTGGTTGGAAGACAAATCCCAGTATCCACTGGATAGCACCGACACCGATGAACATAACAAAAGTCAACAAACTGATTAAAATCGTTCTCCTAAATACCACATTACCTCTCATTCCTGTTACCCTACATAGTTCACGATAAATGAATATAATGGGGATGATAAGAGCGATTGATGTTGAAATCAAAGGACCGTAACTGTGAAAAAGATAAATTGTTGGTAATTGCAAGACTAGCTTAGCAACCGAACCATAGAAAAAGTAACGGATCGCTTTACGGTTATGGAACATAGCCTGAAGCATTGGTGACAAAACCATATATACACCCAAAATGGTTGACTGTAAGACTGCAAAGATAAACAAACCTAATGCCAAACCATCTGGCTTCCCGTAAAATATGGTATAAATAGGTTCACCGACCATGACCACTCCCACAGTTGCAGGAAAAAGAAACAATAGAAGCATCGTTAGATTATCTTGAATCAATTTAGAGGCAGACCTCAAATCACCTTTCACATAGTTTTCGGTCAAAAGTGGCAAGCCTACACCACCAATCGAAACTCCTAAGGAAATCAAAATCATAGTGATTTTATTAGGATTGGCTGAGAAATAAGAAAACATGACAACCAAGTCTTCATTACTATAGTTGGTAAACCAGCTCATACTATTGATAAAGGTCATCTGATCCAAAATCTGGAAAAGCTGGATAGCAGACCCTGTCAGGATAAAAGGAATGGCTTCCTTTATGGTATCGACCAAGAGACGCTTGCTATTAATCTTATCTCCTGTTTCAAGGACTCTTTTAAGTAATCCTTCCTTGGCAAGGAAATAGATCAAAACTGCAAAACTGGCTACCATGCCGACAAAGGCAGCAAAGGTGGATTGGGTAACCGCTGCTAGATAATCTCCTGAGCCCATTTTCATAATCATAAAGGTAGCCAAGAGCATCCAGATAACACGAATGACCTGCTCAGCGATTTGGCTCATGGCATAAGGTTTCAGGTTATTCATCCCTTGGAAGAAGCCTCGGATAACACTCATAGATGGGAAAATCAAGACCGCCCAAGCCAAACTCTGCATGATTGGGATCAGGTCTTTCCCTACACCCGACAAGTCTGCTAGCCATGGAGCAAAGAGATACAAGACTAAAGCAAAAACCAGACCTAGTCCTGTCATAAATCCTAAAAAGCTCCGAATCAGGGCAAAGCTATGCTCTTCTTCTCGCATGGTATTATACTTGGCCACTTGCTTGGCAACCGCAACTGGAATACCCGCTGTTGAAACTAGCAAGAACCAAGCATAGATATTGTAGCCCATGGTAAAGAGACCATTTGCTGTAGCCGCATAAGACCCCATCCAGATATACCAAGGGATGATATAAATGGCACCGAGTAGACGACTGATAAAGTTACTAGCCGTTAGCCAAGCAGTCCCCCGTAACATCTGGGCCTGCTGGTGATTGTTTTCGTTAGACATAGATTCCTCATTTAATTTTAATCACTAGGAAAAATTCCTCATCTTCCATTATAAACTTTTCCTTGTCACTTGTAAATTTACGACTTTCGGTTTACAATAGAAAGTATGATAAAGATTGAAACCGTATTAGATATTTTAAAGAAAGATGGTCTCTTCCGTGAGATTATCGACCAAGGACATTATCACTACAACTACAGTTATGTCGTATTTGACACCATCTGCTATGATAGCCGCAATGCCAAAGAGAAGAGCCTCTTTTTCGTCAAGGGTACTGCCTTTAAGAAGGAATTTTTGCTTTCAGCCATCTCACAAGGTCTCGGTTGGTATGTGGCTGAAGAAGACTATGAGGTTGGTATTCCTGCCATTATCGTCAGTGATATCAAGAAAGCCATGAGTTTGATTGCCATGGAATTTTATGGCAATCCACAGGAAAAACTCAAACTCCTCGCCTTCACTGGAACCAAAGGTAAAACAACAGCAGCCTACTTCGCCTATAACATTTTATCTCAAGGGCATCGACCTGCTATGTTGTCGACCATGAACACAACTCTAGATGGCAAGACTTTCTTTAAGTCTGCATTGACAACTCCTGAGAGCATTGACCTCTTTGATATGATGGATCAGGCTGTGCAAAATGATCGTACCCACCTCATCATGGAAGTCTCCAGTCAAGCCTATCTGGTCAAACGTGTCTATGGTCTAACCTTTGATGTGGGAGTTTTCCTCAATATCAGCCCCGACCATATCGGCCCGATTGAACACCCTAGCTTTGAAGACTACTTCTACCACAAACGTCTCTTGATGGAAAATAGCCGAGCAGTCATCATTAACAGTGACATGGACCACTTCTCTGTACTAAAAGAACAGGTAGAAGATCAAGACCATGATTTCTACGGTAGCCAGTCGAGCAACCAAATCGAGAATTCCAAAGCCTTTAGTTTTTCAGCTACGGGTAAACTCGCTGGAGATTATGATATCCAACTCATTGGACACTTCAACCAAGAAAATGCAGTTGCTGCTGGACTTGCCTGTCTCCGTCTCGGAGCTAGTCTTGAGGACATCAAAAAAGGAATCGCAGCAACCCGAGTTCCTGGTCGTATGGAAGTCCTCACTCAGAAAAATGGCGCCAAGGTCTTTATCGACTATGCACACAATGGTGACAGTCTCAAAAAACTAATCAATGTTGTAGAAACTCATCAAACTGGAAAGATTGCTCTGGTTCTCGGTTCGACAGGAAACAAGGGAGAAAGCCGTCGTAAGGACTTTGGCCTCCTCCTTAATCAACACCCTGAGATTCAAGTTTTTCTGACTGCTGATGACCCCAACTATGAAGACCCAATGGCCATTGCGGATGAAATCAGTAGCTATATCAGCCATCCTGTTGAAAAGATTGCCGATCGCCAAGAAGCCATCAAGGCAGCGATGGCTATCACAAGTCAAGAATTAGATGCTGTGATTATCGCTGGTAAGGGAGCCGATTGCTACCAAATCGTCCAAGGTAAGAAAGAAGCCTATCCAGGAGATGCAGCCGTCGCAGAAAATTATTTATAAGATAGTAAAAAATCAAGGGAAATGAAACCCTTGATTTTTTTATCTTTATTTAAAAGCGTTTTTCAAACCTTCAACGGCACCTTCTACAGCATCTTTAGCATCTTCAACTACTTCTTTTGCCTTAGCAACTGTCTTTTCTACAGCGCCTTCTGCTTCAGTCTTACCATCTCCAGTAACTTTACCAAATCCTTCTTTGATAGCGCCTGTTGCTTGTTCCAATTTGTTTTCAAGTGACATATGATTGTCTCCTTTAGTTTTATTCCGATATGTGTTACCGGTTACATATAGTTTATACCGAATACTAAGGAAAGTCAAACAATGTGCTCACAAAAAAGAAATCAGGCCAAGTAGAAAGCTAATCTTTCCTTATCAAAATAGACGGCCAATTCATACTTTCCATCTTCATTTTGGACAATATAGCCCAAGACTACTAAACTGTCCACAAAGATATCACGTCGTTTCTGCATCAGTTGATCTTTTTTGAGAAATTTTAGCAAAAAAGTCGTCATATATTTGAGAGCATACTCAGGATTGACATCTCCCAAAATAGCATAGAGTACCTGCTGTTTTTCTGTCAAAGGATACTGATGTTTGACCTTGTAGAAATAATTGGACAGGGTCATTTTAGTCCGCGCAAAGTCCGTCTTTTCAACTAAAATAGATTCATTGGTTTGATTTCGTAATTCCGTCTCAAACCTCTGCTCTAACAAGGCTTGATAGACCGGACTATCTTCGCTAACAAAAATCTCTTGATCCAGTTCGAGACTATCGAGTGATTCAAGCATAGGAAGATTAAGGTAATAACGCTTATTTTCCCGACGAATCAAACCAGCCTTTATATACTCTTCCATGAGTTTATCAACTGCCACATCTGGAAATTGAGCCTTAATTTCTCTCAAAATAACATCATCATGCTGGTCCAGATAGCGGATTAATTCTCCAAAAAATGACTGTCTCGTCAAACGAGATGGATTAAAAATCTGAATCATGAAGATTCCTTTCTTTACATTCTAACAGAGGCGATGCTGCCAACTGACTAGGATTGGTCCCAGCTTGGTTCAGAGGAACAGGCAAGCCTAGTTCTCTGTAATACTCTCTCCAAAAGTCACTAATCTCCTGCTCCCCATCCCCAAATTTCATGGGAATGATTTCAAAAATGGGGAGGATTTCTGCCATATACTGGGAACAGTAAAAACCTTCTCCATCTGGATAGAAAGAAGCATTGTAGGGTGCTCCTAGATGTTTGCAAGCTTTTTCCTTCACAAACTGGATATCCATTTCTGGGTAAACATAGAGGTCGTACAAATGATTGGACTCAAAGAAGTCTGCTGGTTCTTGACAAACCACACCAGCCTGTCCACTAGCGTGGTAAATCATCCCATCCAAACAAATGGCAACATGATTATAGTTGCCTGTGGAAGTCTGGATGCCCTGCCCCATATCTGACTCATCTCTCACAAAAATCAAATCGCCATTTTCTAACATGCTTCACTCCTAGAAAAAAAAGGAGCCAAAACTCCTTTCGATATAAGTCAAATTAGAATTTCCTAATTTGAATTGACACTCAAAATATTAAGCATTGAAGCTTTCAGTCAATTGAGGTACCACTTGTTTCTTACGTGAAACAGCACCAGCAAGGAAGGCGTGGTTGTCTTCAAGTTTGAAGTTGAAAGCCGCTTCGACCTTGTCCATGTTAGCACCAAGTGCTAGGATTTCTGAGTTTGAGTTGACGATATCTGTAATCATCAATACAAAGTCAGAATAACCATTTGTTGCGTTGGCGGCTTGCATTGCAGCTTCAATTTCTGCTTGACGTTCTAAAACTTCAGCGATGTCAACTGTGTTTACTTGGGCAACACGGACATTATTTCCGTTCAATTCAAAAGTCTTAGCATCGATGTCAATCAATTCTTCAGCAGATTTGCTGGCCAAGTTTGTACCAGCTTTCAACATAGCCAAACCATACTCTTCCAAGTTAACACCAGCCAATTCAGCCAATTCTGGAGCAATAACTATATCTGTTGGATGTGTTGTTGGTGATTTCAAAAGAAGGGTATCTGAAATCAAACCTGAAAGCATCAAGCCAGCAATCTCTTTAGGAACAGCTACACCATGTTCTTTAAACATACGGTAAACGATTGAAGACGCTGATCCAACTGGCTCCAAACGCATGTAAAGTGGGCTTGCAGTTTCAAAGTTAGCCACACGATGGTGGTCTACAACACCATAAACTTCTACTTCAGCGATATCTGATACAGATTGTTGGAATTCATTGTGGTCAGTTAGGATAACTTGCTCTGCACCTTCTGCTTTGGCAGAAGTGATGACACGCGGTGCTTCCACACCGAAATAGTTCAAGACAAAGGCTGTTTCTTCATTTGGAGTTCCAAGGGCAACAGCTTCCGTATCCAAACCGTAAGCTTCTTTTGCAAGATAGGCAAAGGCTACAGATGACCCGATGGCATCTGAGTCTGGATTTTGGTGACCAAATACTAGAATCTTAGACATGATAATACCTCATTTTGTTTATTCTCTTTATTGTAGCATTTTTTTCGCTTTTTGACAAAAGTAAGAGGAGTCAAAGGACTCCTCACGATTCTTCAAAATAACTGAGTAAATTTCTATCTTGATTTTCAGATAATAATCTTTCCTTCTGTGACCTCTTCTTACGCTTGAGAAGGGCTTCTGCCGACATGGCTTCTTCCTTACTGGCAAAACCTTGAGCATAGATAAGTTTGACTGGCAAGCGTGCTCGTGTGTATTTGGCTCCCTTCCCACTATTATGCATAGCGAGACGTCTTCTCACATCAGTCGTATAGCCTGTATAGTAGGATCCGTCACGACACTCCAGCACATACATATAAGCCTTATGATCCATAATAAATCTCTTCAAGTTCAGGCGTATAAGAGCCATCATCATTGTGAACAATGAGAGGTGGCAAGACCTTAAAGCCACTTGTTGAACCATCCTTGATAGCCTCAATCAAAAGCATATTGGCTTCCTTTTCCCTTTTTGGATAAACAAACTGCAGGCGCTTAGGGGCTAGATTATGCCGTTGTAACGTATCCAAAATATCCAGAAGTCGATCAGGACGATGAACCATAGCCAAGCGCCCATTAGATTTAAGAATACTCTGGGCACTACGACAGATTTCCTGCAAATTGGTCGTGATTTCGTGGCGAGCCAAGAGATAATGTTCACTTTCATTCAAATTAGAATGAGGATCCACCTTGAAATAGGGTGGATTACACAAAATCATATCCACCTTACTTCCCTGTATAAGAGAAGGCATATTTTTCAAATCATCACAGATGACCTCCATCTGCTCCTCTAATCCATTCAAACGGACAGAGCGCTCAGCCATATCTGCCAAACGCTCCTGAATCTCAACAGCCAAAATCTGTGCCTGAGTACGAGTGCTAGCAAAAAGACCCACTGCTCCATTCCCAGCACAGAAATCCACAATCAAGCCCTTCTTAGGGAAACGTGGAAAACGTGACAAGAGAACACTATCCACTGAATAGCTAAAAACCTCTCTATTTTGAATGATTTTGATATCTGTCGAAAAGAGCTGGTTAATGCGCTCTCCTGATTTTAATAATTGTTCTTCTTCCATGGTCTTATTATAGCAAATTTATATTAACATTACAAAAGATAGAGGTTTCTAACTAGTGCTTCTGATTCTTCAAATGTTGAAGGGCTTCCTTGGTCCAAATTGGCATCATTCGTTTAAGAGGCGCAAAGCCGTAGTTAAAACGGTCGCTTGAAAAGCGTCTCCGTCTCGGAAACTGGTGCTTTTCTTCCTCCAAAGTACGGATAGAAAGACTAGCTTTCCCTGTAAATTCATCTAAATCCACTACCTGAACCTGAACCTCTTCATCGACTTTCAAGGCTTCTTGAATATTTTCAATAAAGCCTGTCCGAATCTCTGAAATGTGAATCAGCCCCGTATCACCCGTCTCTAGCTCAACAAAGGCACCGTAGGGCTGAATCCCTGTAATACGGCCCTTTAGCTTATCACCGATTTTCATCTTAGTCCTCGATTTCAATTGTTTCAATCACAACATCTTCAACTGGCTTATCCATAGCTCCTGTCTCAACAGCAGCAATGGCATCCAAGACTGCGTAAGATCCTTCATCAGCTAACTGACCAAAAACCGTGTGACGGCGGTCTAGATGAGGAGTTCCACCTTGGTTGGCATAGATTTCCGCAATCGGTTCTGGCCAACCACCACGAGCAATTTCTTTCTTAGAATAAGGCAAATGTTTATTTTGCACGATAAAGAACTGGCTGCCGTTGGTATTTGGACCAGCATTAGCCATGGAAAGGGCACCACGGATATTGTAAAGTTCTTCTGAGAATTCATCCTCAAATGATTCGCCGTAGATTGACTCGCCACCCATACCAGTTCCAGTTGGGTCTCCACCTTGAATCATAAAATCCTTGATAATACGGTGGAAAATGACACCATCATAGTAGCCATCTTTTGAAAGTGCAACAAAGTTCGCCACAGTCTTAGGAGCATGTTCAGGGAAGAGCTTAATACGCAAGTCTCCGTGATTGGTCTTAATAGTCGCGATAGGACCTTCTACTGTTTCAATATCTACTTGTGGGAAATGCAATTCTTTTTCTACCATACCAAATCCTTCTAAGGCATCAAAAATGCCATCTTCTTCTAATGTTTTTGTAATATAATCTGCTTTTTCTTTGATGTTATCATGAGAAATTCCCATTGCAACGCTAATTCCAGCATAATCAAAGAGTTCCAAGTCATTCAGCCCATCTCCAAAAACCATGACGTTCTCTGGTTTCAAACCTAGGTATTCCACAACCTTTTCCACACCCGTCGCTTTGGAGCCTGAAATCGGCACAATATCAGACGAATGCTCATGCCAACGAACCATGCGAAGTTTGTCTGAGAGACTGTCAGGCAAGTGCAAGTCATCTCCCTTATCTTCAAAAGTCCACATCTGATAGATATCTTCTTTTTCATGAAAATCAGGATCTACATCTAAATCAGGATAAATTGGATTGATGGCTTCACTAATCATATCGGTGCGAGTCGACAACTTGGCATCATGACTCCCAACCAAACCATACTCAATTCCTTCTTGCTTAGCCCAAGAGATATACTCCTCAACATCTGACTTCTCAATCTGATGTTGATAAATAACCTGACCTTTTTTATCTTCGATATAGGCCCCATTTAAGGTTACAAAAAAGTCAGGCTTGAGATCACGAATCTCTGGAACAACACCAAAAATCCCTCGTCCAGAAGCAATACCTGTCAAAATTCCTTTCTCACGTAATTGCTTAAAAACAGTTGGGATTGAAGTCGGAATAAAACCAGTCTTAGAATTTCGCAAGGTATCATCAATATCAAAAAAGACAATCTTAATCTTTTTTGCCTTGTATCTTAATTTGGCATCCATCTCACTACCTCTTTCAATCTAACTCTTTCCATTATACCATAAAGTAGAGAAATCCCACATCTCCCCAATAAAATCCTTGTCTCTTATTCGAATTCCTTTACTAGATACAGAACCAAATCATCATTATTTTGGCAAGTTGCATTCATTTCCAAGGGTTGATTTCGATACCAGACACCTGTCCCATCTGGAATGTAGCCCCGTCTGATATACAATCTCTGGGCAGGGCCATAGCCTAAGTGCAAACCTACACCAAGAGTGACCTGGCTCGAAACAAACTTGACTCGTTTTTCTGCTTCTTCTAGCAGTTGATTCCCAATCCCTTGATTTCGAAAAGGCTCAAACACATTAAAATCTGATAATTCTGGATAGACTTCTGCAAAAGGACCATGTTTAGCAGAGGGCAAAATGGTAACGTAGCCCGCTACAGCACCATCAATCTCTGCAACTAAGACTTCTCTCTCCCCACTTTCCTGTTCCAGAAAATATCTAGCCAAAATTTCCTCTCTACCAGGCCAACCTTGATTCATAAATCCATGAGATAAGGATTCAATATCAGACTTAATCATATTTCTAATCGTACAATTCATCTTTGACTTACCCACCTTTACTCTTTCTATTACCATTATAGCACGCCAAGGTCAGAAAAAAACTATCTCGTGAAAAAAACCAACCGGGCTTTAATTCGCTTTCTTTTTTCCGAGCTCATGAAAAAGAGGTCCACTCGGACCCAACTCGCATTCTCATTTCAAGGATCGTGAAAAAGAGGTCCGCCCGGACCCAAACTCGCTCTCTCATTTCAAGGCTCGTGAAAAAAAGACCCGTTGGGGTCTGAAAAAGAGGTCCGCCCGGACCTCTTTTTTAATCTTCGTTTACGAAAGGCATCAAAGCCATTACGCGAGCGCGTTTGATAGCTGTTGTTACTTTACGTTGGTTTTTAGCTGAAGTTCCTGTTACACGACGAGGAAGGATTTTCCCACGTTCTGAAACGAAACGGCTAAGAAGCTCAGTATCTTTGTAATCAACATATTCAATTTTGTTTGCTGCGATGTAATCAACTTTTTTACGGCGTTTGAATCCGCCACGACGTTGTTGAGCCATGTTTTTTCTCCTTTATAATTTTAGTTGTCCATTAGAATGGTAAATCATCATCTGAAATATCCAATGGATTTGTTGCTCCAAATGGATTTTCATCACGTGAAAAGTCTGGTACTGAATTTGTAGGTGCTGAATAGTTTGAACTTGGTGCAGAATAAGCTCCACCTGTGTGACCCTCACGCACACTACGTCTTTCCAACATTTGGAAATTCTCAGCCACGACCTCTGTCACGTAGACACGTTGTCCTTGCTGGTTATCGTAACTACGAGTCTGGATACGACCTGTCACCCCGATAAGTGAGCCTTTTTTAGCCCAGTTAGCAAGGTTTTCAGCCTGTTGGCGCCACATAACGACATTGATAAAATCAGTCTCACGTTCGCCATTTTGACTCTTAAATGTACGGTTTACTGCAAGAGTAAAAGTCGCAACTGCTACATTTGATGGGGTATAACGCAACTCAGCGTCACGTGTCATACGCCCTACAAGTACAACATTGTTAATCATAGTTTACCTTCTTACGCGTCAGTTTTGACGATCATGTGACGAAGAATGTCAGCGTTGATTTTTGAAAGACGGTCAAACTCTTTAAGAGCTGCATCGTCGTTTGCTTCAACGTTAACGATGTGGTAAAGTCCTTCACGGAAATCTTTGATTTCGTATGCAAGACGGCGTTTTTCCCAAGATTTTGATTCAACAACAGTTGCACCGTTGTCAGTCAAAATAGAGTCAAAACGTGCTACCAAAGCGTTTTTAGCTTCTTCTTCAATGTTTGGACGAATGATATAAAGAATTTCGTATTTAGCCATTGATATGTTCCTCCTTTTGGTCTAATGACCCCAAGACTTTGCAAGGGGTAAGTGAGGTTCGCTCACAATAAACTATTATACTAGAAAACATTTTTTTACGCAAGTAAAAACACCGAAATATAAAAAGAAGATGACGAATCATCTTCTCAAAAAATATAACTCTATAGAGAGTGATTAATATTTTAGTATTTATCAAACTATAGAGATTACGGATCCGTTTTACTGATTTTTACCAAAGACATCTCGATAGAGCATTCCTGTTCGTAAACTCTCTGCGTCTCCTCCTAATTGCTCCACCAACTCGTAGGCAAAGGCAAGGGCTGTTGAAGGGCCTCGACTGGTTGTCAATTGACCATCTACCACTACTGTTTCCTTGACGTAGTGACCATCAAGGATTTTCTCTTGGACGCCATCATAACAAGTGTACTGCTTGTTTTTCAATACCCCTGCTTGATTGAGAGCAATTGGTGCAGCACAAATGGCTGCCAGTTTCTTCCCTTCTTGCTCAAAGCTTTGCAACTCTTGAACCAAGGCCTGATTGTCCCGCAAATGTGCAGAACCAGGCATGCCACCAGGAAGGACAACCATATCATAGTCTGATAAATCACCATCAAAGACACGATCTGCTCTTACTTGGATTGCATGCGAACCCATCACTTGCTCTTCAAAACCAACCATATCACAAGTGATATTTGCACGACGCAAAACATCCACAACTGTCAAAGCTTCAATTTCTTCAAAGCCCTGAGCTAACATAACTGCTACTTTTACCATGATTTTCTCCTTATTTGATTTGTTTTAAAACAACCTTTTTCCGCTTGAATGGAACTTTTCCGCTCTTTTCTTCAGCTAGATTGGTCTGGTAACTCATCGATAAAAGTAAGCCCACACCAATCAGATTACTGATAATAGCCGATCCTCCTTGAGAAATGAAAGGCAAGGGAATCCCCGTCAAGGGAAGCAAGCCCGTCACAGCACCGATATTCTCAAAGATATGGAAGAGTAACATCATAATCAAACCTGTGGAAATATAGGTATAGAACTGGTTATTTGATTTAAGAGTAATCTTCAACATACGATAAATCAGCATAAGATAAAGGGCGATAACAAGGACAGAGCCAATAAAGCCAAAATCTTCTGCTATAACCGTGAAAATCATATCCGACTCTCGAACTGGAATAAGCAGATTAGAAGCATTAAAACCCTGTCCAAACAAGCCACCGCTTCCAATGGCAATCTGTCCTTGAGCCTGCTGATAGGTCGTTGTTTGAGCAAAGTCAAATGGATTGAGCCAAGCCAAAATACGGTTGATTTGGTAGGTCGGCATTCCCAGTTGATGGAGAAAAGCCCGACCGTCCTTGCTGATAAAAATAGCTAAGAAACCAGCAATTCCAGTTACAGCAGTCACAAATACTGGGATAATAATTTTCCAAGAAACCCCCGATAATAAAACGATTCCTGAGAAAATGGCTACAAAAACCAAAGCCGTCCCTAAGTCACTTTGAAGTGCCAAAAGAACTAGGACTGGAATGGTAAAGACAATCATCCAAAAAATCAACAAAAAGTCCAGCGGAACTGTGCGTCTCCACTCCTTATGTTTTTTGGTAAACTGGACAATCACACGAGCCAACATGAGGATATAGGATATCTTCATAAATTCTGACGGCTGGAACAAGGTAACACCATTTACCGATACCCAGTTTTTGGCACCCGTTGATGCAACTAAACTTGGATTATAAAAGACGATAGGTAAGACCATAAGTCCCAAGCCTAAAATATATAGAAAGGGTGTCACCTTCCAAAGAAATTCTGTATTGAAAAGCATGACCACAAAACCAATCACAAGCCCCAAGGCAATCCAGGCAACCTGTTGCCCTAAAATTGGCAAAATATTATTTGGATAATCATGACTAACAGCTATATAAATAGCCACCACACCGATAACTAGTAGGAAAAATACTGGCAGGAGCAAACTATAATCGACTCTAGAGTCGAGAGAACGTTTCATATATTCACCTTTTCTCTTTCTTAGATTTTTCATTTTTGTTGTTTTGGAGGAAATCAATAACAGCAGAGGTAATCTGGTTTCTATTCACCTCTTTGATAGTTCTTTCCTTAGCTAGAGCTTGTCTAATCTGTTTACCATATCGTTTATGAACAACTCGACTATCCAGTATCACAGCAATGGAAATTTGTTCCTCTTTTCTAATTGTTCTACCCAAAGCCTGTTTGAGACGAATAATGGCCATTGGCAACTGATAATCATAGAAAGGATTCTTCCCTTCTTGACGCAATTCATGATTTAATTTTCGTGTTAAAGGTTCTTGGGGATTTTGGAAAGGTAATCGAGGAATTACTTGAATAACGCAAGGATGGGTAGAAAAATCCACTCCCTCCCAAAAACTTCCTGTTCCAAGTAAGATTTGTCGCTCTCCTTTTTCAAAACGTTTCTTCAGCTGACTAGGCTCCCCGTTTTTATATTGGGCTAGATGAGGATAGTCTAGTAAATCTGACACTGCTAACAGCAATTCTTTAGACGTAAATAGAACAAGCAAAGGCTCTTGAAACGCCTGTAAGGAATGGATAACTGATGTAACCTCTTCTGCATAATCTAAAGGAGAATGTTCAGTTACTAAAGGAAAATCAGTTACTAATAGAACTTCTTGTTGCTTCTGTTGTAAAGATTCAACTGTAATAAGTGGAGCTTCAGTAAATCCTAATAAATCCGCTAAAGAAACTCTATTACTGATTTCAAGAGTGGCAGATACGCCAAGTACTCTGCAATCTTTTGGCAATAAATCTGCTAGTAGAAAGCGACCTTTTTTACTTGAGCAGATTAAGACATCCTTACTTGACTTCTCAGCTGTTGCCAGCCAAAATTCACGGTCTGAAGTAAAAAAGCGTATCATATCTCTGTACTCGGGAAGATTTAACTCAGAAAAATGCTGGCGTAAATTTTCAAGAGAATCTAACCACTTGTCATTCTTAAGTCCAGAGTAAAACTGATCTATCAAATAGCGACATTCAAACCCGATACTCTCAAGCAACCGTCTCTGAATAACATCTTTTTCTGTTTCCAAGGACTTTTCAACTTGTGTTACTAAATCTTCGAGGAGATAAGACTCTTGCGCTAGGTTTTCAAGGGCAAGCAGCATTTTTTGAGCTTCATCTATGATTACCAATCGATTGTTGACAAATTCTGGATTATCTTCTAAACGTGTTACCAAATAAGCGTGATTGGTTAACAAAATGTGACTCGATTTAGCCCTATCTTGACTGCGTTGCCAGAAGTCCTCAGTAATAAATAAACTTTTTTGTGAAAGTTTTCCATCATGGACAAGTTCAGCTAGAAAATGCTGATAACGATACAGCTGCCCAATTTCATCTAAATCCCCCGTCTCTGTCTCTGTTAACCAAATCAAGACTTGCATTTTAAAGCGTGTGAATAGGCGGTTAGACTCTGGCCTATGAAGTACTTTATAAAAATTATCGAGTTTCAAATAATTTTGAGGTCCCTTGAGACTATGAATATCAATATGAAAAGTATCTTTTAATCGACTTCCTTCTTCTTGCATGATTTGATTTTGAAGGATTTTGGTGGGAACACTTACAAGGATGCCCCCTTCACTTTCCATGTTCAAAGCTGGTAGTAGGTAACCATAAGTCTTTCCAAGTCCCGTTTGGGCTTGAATAAACGCAATTTTCTGTTCCTTTAATAACTCCTCAACTTTTTCTGCAAATTCAACTTGCTGAGGACGTTCATCCAAGCCTAACAAGGACATATTTTTAGTAAAATCCTTAGATAGCTTACGTGGCTTTAGAGACTTACTTTGCTTTCTTAGAAAAAGACCATGGAGCTCCATCAAATCGTGAGAAGAAAGGAGGGACTGGCGCTGATACACTTCTTCAATCACTAAGTAAGTTTCATAAAGGAGATTATCCGCAAGATTTAACAACGTTTCTAAAAGTCCTTTTGGTAACTGAAAAAGTTTTTGACGCATAAAAAGCAAAAGCTCTGCTGTTGCTTGTGCATCAGAGAGAGCGGTGTGGGCGTGGTCTAACTTAATCCCTAATTCTTGACAGAGAATGCCGAGATTGTACTTTTCAAACTGAGGGTATAAAACCTGTGCCAGCTCAACTGTATCCACACGAGGAGTTCTCAATTCATAACCTTCAAAGAATAGGTACTCTGCCAGAAGATTTGCATCAAACTGTACATTGTGCGCGACAAAAACACCATCCTTGACCAGTTCAAAAATCCTTCCAGCTACCTGTGAAAACTCTGGAGCAACTGCCAACCGTTGATCAGTCAACCCTGTCAATTCTTTTATATGAGAATCCAAGGGCTCATGGGGATTGACGTCAGTCCCATACTGATCGACGATTTCGCCATTTTCAATCACCACAATACCCACTTGAATAATTTTTGCCTTGCTTCCGGTGCTAGTGGCCTCTAAATCAACAACCACATACCGATCATTTCTCGAATTCATCATTAAAAATTATATCAAAAAAAGCCCTGTTTGACACCCCTTAACTTCGATAGAAAAATCTCTTTGCTTGAAAAAATTTTTATAAAATGTTTGAATAGTATTATACAGAAAAGGAGACATAAGATGAACCCATTAGATTTGTTTAACCAAGTAAAAGAGCTAATCGAAACAAAAGATTTCGAAGCTGCAAAAACATTTGTTGCAGAAAATCAAGAACAGCTTGGAGAATACTTCTCTCAAGCTCAACAGTTGATTTCTGGTTCTGAAGGTCTAGATGGCCTCGTTGGAAAGATTAAAGGATTTTTCTAAAAGATATAAAGGCGCCTGAAACCATCAGGTGCCTTTTTGAGATATTTTTTTCATTATTTTAGGCAGATAAGAGCTGATTTCCGTCGGCAAAACCACATAATGTTCTTGAGATAATTCTTGTGCTATGGCTGAATGAAGATGGCTCGCTACTGCCACACGTTCATAGAGATTGGCTTGTTTAAACTGACCTGCAAATCCTGCAATCATCCCAGCAAGTGTATCTCCCATTCCCCCAGTCGCCTGATAGGGACCACCAACCTGTAACTGGTAATAATCAGATTGGCCAACTTGCCAAATACGAGTAGCTGGACCTTTCTCCACCAAAATTGTTCCTTGAGGAAAAGAAGTCAGGGCACTAGCCGTTGCAGCTTCCTTTTGCTTTTCAATAGCAATACCAGACAGCTTTTCCCATTCTTTTTGGTGGGGAGTTAAGATAAGCTGGTTAGATGGAAACGACAAACTTGTCCTAGCAAGGATGGTTAAGGCCCCTCCGTCTACAATCAAAATTTGATTTTGGCTTAAATTAGCAAAGACCTGTTTGACTAGATTTTCTCCAAAAGCATCGTCTCGTAAACCAGGTCCCACTAAGACCACTTCTGCCTTCTCCAACTGCTCTTTTAACAGTTGCTGGTCTTGAAGAGAAAAGGCCATAGCCTCAGGTAAATGACTGTGCAAAGCTGGGATATTTTCCCTATCTGTTCCAACAGTCACCAAACCAGCTCCACTTTTAACAGCCGCCAAAGCAGCCATGATGATAGCACCACCATAAGGATAAGTCCCACCAAGCAACAGTAGACGGCCATAGTCTCCTTTATGACTGGTACGAGAACGTTCAATAATGACTTTTTCTAATAATGCTTGCTCAATCACTTTCATTGTTTTTTCCTCTCTATTCATTATACTATAAAGTCTATCCACCTTGCATCTTAAATATAAATCTCTTCGTTCATATAGAAAAAGAGGGGACAAAGCCCCTCTACTCTCCTTTCGTCCAAACACGAAAGTAAACGATTCCATTTTCACTAGTAAAGACGGGGAGGACTAATTGGCCCTCTCCATCTATTCGACTCATTTATCGATTCATTTTTTATCTTCTACCAATCTATACAACTAGAATGGTATTAGGCGCACAGACTAGTCCTCTTTGCGTTTTGCAGTTAATAAAGCTGCTGACAAGGCCAAGGTAACACCTGCCAAGAAAATAGCTGTTTCTGACTGTTTTTCACCAGTTTCTGGCAATCTCTTGTCTTCCTTGGCAACTTGAACTAGTGCTTCTGGAGTCTGAGATTTTTCTAACGAACTTAGTTTAAACTCTGGTTTTTCTACTGTCGGTGCTGGTTGATTACCTACTGTAGCTAGAATACCACGGTACTCTGGAAGTTTATGTTCTAGAGCCATTACAGCATTAACGCCACCCTTAAATTCAGGTTTCTCAACACTTGGTACTGCTTGATCTCCTACTGTGGCTAGAATTCCTGTGTATTCTGGAACTTCATTGACTGCTGCTTCTACAAAGTTAGCACCACCTTTGAATTCTGGAACTTCGTTTACTACCGCTTCTACAAAGTTAGCACCGCCTTTGAATTCTGGAACTTCATTGACTGGAGCTGGCTCCTCGCCTTTACTACTTGAAATAGTTGTTTTCAGTCCAACTTCAACAATGCGATCCTGAGCCTTTCTTTCTTCAGAATGAACAAGACTTCTAGTAGTACCCAAAACTTGAATATAGTCAACTTTTTCTCCATCCTGACCTTCAGAAACAATACGACGTTGACCTTGAGCAAGTTCAGGATTTTCACGAATAACTTCTTTAAACGGAAGTGAAGTCTTTTCAATTTCCAAACTTGGTACTTCTGCAACTAAGTTCTTAACGCCTTCTGTCGGTGTTGTTTGGAAGGTAGACTTAAAGTGTAAACGATATTCTTTCACCAGATTTCCATCTTTGGAAACAAGACGAACGAGTGTTGGAAGATTTGTATTTCCATGATCCACTACCGTGACTACTCCATGTCCACTAGTTGTCGCAGTGACTTTTGGTTTAGTTCCCATTGTTGTTAGGGTGTACTCTGTCACATTTGGATCAAAGTTTTCCAATGCTTTTCCATCGATCGAAATAGTCGCTGATGGTGTTTCCACTTCTGCTCCCTTGCCTGCAGAATAGGCTGTAAATTCTACAAGTGCAAGACCATTGGTAGTAGCCTTACGAGTCATGCGAGCACGAATAGCTGTCGTTTGAACCGGATCAAAGTTAAACTCGATTGGTTTACCAGCTACTAATTCTCCAGAAGCTTTGTAAGGAATTGGTGCCCAATTTTCTGCCTTATTGAATGGATGATCGGCATTTTCTTCATAACGAGAAATCGTACTTGGTTCTGTAAATTCTGGACCAATATATCTTTCTAGAACCATTTTCTCAGGAGCATCTGTGCCACTATCTTTAAAGAACTGAAGGGCTACTTTTCCGATAGATTGAGAAGTAATTTTTCCATCCTTCTTAAAGAGTAATCCAACAGAAGTTTCTTGATTTTTCGGAGTACGAGACCAGTTTGTCCAACGTCCATCTTCATTGTATTTTCCATCATTGATATAGAAAATTCTATCATGTGAAGCTGCTTGTGTATCGTTCGTTGTTGAAGCAAAGGCTTTAGAGTCCGTTTCATTGTTGCTTGGATTTTCTGAGATGACTTGATTTCCTTTAGCTACAACTGTTACTTGCATGGTAGTTGTTAGATTTGTACCGATGACATGACCAGTTACTTGGAATCTTCCCTCATGCTCTGTCGCATGTTGAGGAATAGCATCCCATTTCACTGCCAGTTTATCTGTAGTCCAAGTATTTGAAGTTGGATAATAAACAGTGACTTCTGATGGAAGTTGAAGGGTATCTCCGAGCTTCAAAGTAGTTGCACCATTTTCAGCTGCTAAAGGTAGACTTGTATCTTTTTCATCATTACGGTAGATCCGATATTCTTTTAAAATAGTACCATCTTCAGCCTTCAAAATAAGACGTGTCGCACCTTTTGGACTTGTTGCTGGAACAAGAGTAACCAAACCATTGTTGCTAGCTGTTGCAGTAATTTCCTTGCTAGATTGAGGAATATAATAATCTGTTTTCGATGGATTAAAGTGTTCAAGATCCTTGCCATCTACCTTGATAGAAATCTCTGAACTTGTTTCACTTAAGACCTTGTTTCCAAGCACAGTTAGCTCTGTCAGACCAACACCTGATGTTCCATCAGCCTTCTTCATACGAATACGCACAGCGTAGGTTTCGACCTTGTCAAATGTGAAGTGATTGGTTTGAGTTGCAGACAGCTGACTTGGAGCATGTAGGTTTTCAACTGCTTTCCAATTGTCTGGATTATTAAATGGATGATTAGTATCACGCTGAGCATGACTGACATCACTTGGTAAATCTGGAATTTCTTTACCTACATAATATTCAACTACATATTCTTTTGGAAGACCAATTGCTCCATCAGTATAGAAATCAACCGACAAATTGTTGACAAAACGTTTCGTCAAGTCTCCTGAATTACCAAACAAGATAGAAGCCCAGTCATTATCAGTATTTGTTCTCCAAGTTGTCCATCTATTTTTAGCATCTGATGGCGTTCTTGATACAGTCAAGTCGTTCAAGGTATTGGCCGTGTCATCTCCTCCTGTATTGGATACAATGGCAGCTGGTAATTGTGAACCTGTCCATTGTTTAGAGATATTATTTCCAGCAACCACTTGACTAGACACTCGAACATGAGCTTTAGTTGTAAGATTGCTACCTACTAAACGACCATTGATTTCATAGACTCCTTCAGTTTGACTAAAGTTGGCTGGAACCTGATCCCAAACTACATCTTTATAGATAGTTGTTCCATTAGAATGGTAAGCACGAACATTAGCTGGCAATTGAACTGTCTCACCCTTAGGTACTGTGAGGCTGACTTCCTCTGCAACTTGTAAGCCTTCAACTGTCACCGTTGCTTGAGCTTCAATGTCTGTTCCTTCTACATGTCCTTTAAGGGTAAAGCTATGATAGCGACCCAATTCTTTTTTATCTACCTTGTCCCAAGTTACAGATACTTTGCGTGGCAAGCCCTTATCAAATTCTGCCCCAACTTCTTTAGGTAGATTCGGTTGCTGATTAATATCTGTAGAAATAGATACAGGATGAAGTTTCACAATCTTCTTGCTGACTTTATTCTCTTTAATCACTACTTCAGTAGTTACAGATTCTGTTTCCTCTGTTTGATTATCGATTCGAGGTGTCAAAGTCACTCTTCCCTTAGTATAGAGCAATAGATTCTGACCATTTACCTCAAGATGCCCACCATCAGATGATTTAGCTTCTAGGTGAATATCTGAAGCTGAAAATTCTGTTTGAGAACCATCCTCATAACTACCAATGACACGATAAGTTAAAACCTGATCTTCAGTAGCAGTTTCTTTTCCTTCCACAACTACTTCCAAACGTTTCAAGGCAGGAGCTTCCTTCACAAACTGAATTAGGTAAGTTTGAACCAAGTCACCCTTTTGGTCACTCAAGAAGACAGAAGCCTGATAACCATTATCAGCAGAAGCTTGCTGAACAGTTACTTGATAACCAGTAGTCTGAGCCCCAACACTTGGAATTGTTCCGGTGTAAGGAAGGGATACACGGTAATAAGTCTTGCCAGACTCGAAGTTCTCAAGAGCTTTATCCCCAACAGTAAGTCCTGTAATGCTACTTGTTGTTTCCTTACTGCTTGCGATAAAGGTTGCCGTAACTTCATGGCCATCATCTACCAATTTACCAGTAGCTTCCGTACGTCCCCCTTCCTTGGTCAAAGCAGCAGGATCTTTCAAGGTCCAAGAAACAACATCAGTATCAATCAAGCTACCATCTGTCAGAACAGCTGTGACTGTTTTATCCAAATCAGCTGCAGTTGTACCAACTGGTACTGTAGCAACTTTTGGTAACCATTTATCTAAGGCAATCACTTTTACAAGTGCCTCAGCTTTGGCTTCAAAACCTTCTACACGTCCAGATACTTTTTTCTCACCTGCACTTGTAAGCAAGTCAGATGGCACGTCCCATGTTACAGTCTTTTCCTCAACACTACCGTCGCTATAAATAGCTGTTACTGTTTGAGGCAATTCAGGATTTGTTGTCACGTCAGTTGTTGCTTTTACAGGAGCAAAGGCTACAAAGTGACGGTTTTCTTTCTTACCAGACACAGTTGCGACCGTTGCGCTATCAGAAGTTAAACCAGCAGAATCTGCATAAAGAGTAAATTTACCTTCTTTTTCTGTTGATTTTACAATGACAACTCCTTTACCATTGAAAGCACGTCTTTGCCATGTTCCATCTGCTTGAGCTTTGTAACGCTCACGGCTAGCTTGTTCTCCATTATCGACCCCAACAATTTGTCCTTGACCATGAAGATTGAAATGAACAAGATTATTCGCTGTCGGAACCACATTCCCATCGCCATCAACAATTTCGTAATGGATGTAGGATAGGTCTTTCCCATCTGCAGTGATAACATGCTCTTCTTTAGTCAGACGAACTCTTGCTGGTTCCCCTGCAGTTGTCACACTATCACGCGCAATTTCTTTGCCATTTTCATCTCTAGCAATCGCAGTCAGTGTGCCGGGTTGGTATTTCACAAGCCACTCAAGATACAATTCACTTGGTTTAGCCCCTTCATGATAAGGACGTCCATCTTCTGTCCTTTTCTTCGTATATTCCTTTTTACCAAGCGACTGTCCATTTAAGAACAATTCTACACTTGCAGCATTTGAGAAGGTACGAACTGGAACCTTTCCATCGACTAGCATCTTGCGATCCTTAAGTGTCTCTTCAGTCCAGTTCCAATGTGGTAAAATGCGTACAGTTGGCTTTTCTTTAGCACTATACCACTCACTGCGATAAAGGTAGAAATCATTTTTTGGTAAACCAGCCGTATCGATGATACCAAAGTAAGAGCTTTTTACAGGTGTATTATCTTGGTTATGCCATGGAGTTGGTTCACCAATATAATCAAACCCAGTCCAGATAAATTGTCCGGCATAGCCAGCGCGATCACGGTCAAAAGTCCATGACTCAGTAGCTGTTCTTCCCCACCCAACACGGTCGTTACCATAATCAGATTGTTCATAGTGACGATTTGGACGGTTATCGTGTCCAAGGATTTGAGCAGGATTGTAATAAGAATCACGCGTTCTAGTAGCTGAAGAGGTTTCAGAACCATAAATGAGCCAATCTGGATGCGCTCTACGAACCGCATCATAAAAACGTTCACCATAGTTCATACCGACAGCATCCATGATTTCTGCGAGTTTCAAAAAATCACCTGTTGCTGCACGACTAAATTTATTTTCACCCATGGTGACATAACGCTCAGTATCAATCGCCTTGATAATAGCCTTCAGACGTTTAGCAGTTTCGATAGAGCGAGGACTACCATTTGCCTCTTCTACCTCATTTCCAAGAGACCACATGACGATAGACGGATTGTTCTTATCACGTTCTACCATTGTTCTAAGATCAAAATCAGACCACTTCTCCCCCTTCTTAGCTTCAGGATGAGTTGCATCTTGATCAAAGAACCGTCCATAGTCGTAAGTCTTTTTGCCACCATACCAGGTATCAAAAGCTTCCTCTTGCACCAAAAGACCTAAACTAGCTGCAGCATCAAGCAACTGAGGACTAGCTGGATTGTGGGTTGTTCGAATAGAGTTTACCCCCATATCTTTCAAGAGTTTTAATTTACGATAGGTAGCCTTATAATTCTCTTCTGCACCCAAGGCTCCATTGTCATGGTGAATACTTACTCCGTGGAATTTCATGCGTTCGCCATTCAGAGAGAAACCATCCTTAGCAGTCCAATTGAAATAACGGTAACCAAATGTATCTTCTGTTACATCAACTAGTTGACCTTCTTTATAAACCTTTGTTTTCAGCACATACAGTTGAGGATGATAACTTTTTGTCGTCCAAAGAGTTGGTTTATTAACTAGGATTGTTTGTCTGAAATCTGCAACTTCATTTTCTGCTAAATTCTTCGTTTCAGAGCGCACTAATTCTGAAACAACCTTACCTTCCTTAGTAAAAATTTGTTGTTCCACAAAGACTTTAGCAGCCTTCTTATCCGTATTTTTAATCTTACTTTGAACCTGTGTTTCAACATTCCCTTCTTTTTGCTCAGCAAGTTTTGGAGTAGTGATATGATTACCATTTTCGGCAACATGGACTTTATCACGATAACTAAGAGTTACATCACGATAAATTCCACTTCCTGAATACCAACGACTACTTGGTTGCTTATTGGTCACTTGAACAGTAATTGAATTTTCACTACCATCCTTGTTTAAAAATTCTGTGATATCATATGAAAAATGATTATAGCCACTTGGATAATGTCCTACAAATTTACCATTTACATAGACCTTTGAATCCATGTAAACCCCATCAAAATTAATACGAACATCCTTATTCTTGTCTGCTTCATTTAATGTGAAAGTCTTACGATACCAGGCTGTTCCACCATTTAACTGGCCACCTTCATTACGCGCGGGAGACTTGTGATCAAAGTCAAAATAAATACTCCAATCATGTGGAAGATTCAATTTAGACCAATCATGAACATCCACATCTTTTTTTGAAAAATCGCCTTGGGCATTTAGTTTAAAATACCAATCTTTATTAAAATCTTGTTTTCGATCCGATAATAGTTGTTTTTCCTTTTCAACTTCAGCTTTGTTTGACTCTCCAGATAGTACTTGCGATTTTTCAGAAGAAGGTTTGATCTCTGTGTCTGCTTTCACTTGGTCCTTTTCAGAAGTTTTTTTAGAATCCTCTTTCAGTTCTGTTCCAGATGTTGATGCAGATTCAACAGGCTTTGGATTTGCCTCTTCAGATTTCTGTTTGTCCTCAGCCTTGGTTCCTTCTTCTACTTTATTTGGAGTTTCCACTTTAGGACTAGCAAATTCATGACTACCATCGTTAGCAGGTCTAGTAGTTTCTGTATCCTTAGTCACTTTATCTTCTGTCGACTCAGCTTTGGGTTTTACAAACTCACGCCCACCATTCTCATCAGCCTTTGCGATAGCAGCTGCCACATCATCGGGAAGCTTATCTAAAGGCTGAGCTTGATGAACAGTTGTTTCTCCTGTTTGAGTATTGGATGAAGCCACTTCCTCAGCTTGTACAGCTGAAATGCCAAATATACTAGCCCCAATCATTACAGATGCCGCACCTATTGCAAATTTACGAATGCTATAATGACAACGTTTATCAAAAAGTCTTTTGTTCATTAAAATCCTCATTTCTTTTTCTTGATACAAAGTAAGCGCTTACTTTATTTTAAAAAACGACCTCCTTCTGAATACACAAACACGTACCAAGTTCGATAATATATTTTATATATTAAATATATCAAAACACACCTAAAATTGCAATCATTTTCCATCAATTTAACCTAATAAAATGGTATGCAAGATAAGTTCATTCAAAAGAAATAAGTGCAATGAAAGTAGCTTTCTATTCTAGACTCTTTCCAATACAAATTTCATTCTATTAATAGCATTTTCATACTTCAAATTTATAGTTTATGGACTCATATCATTTTAGACTGCATTATATAAAAAGAAGGTAAAACATTATTCTACCTTCTTTTTTCCTATTTTCTATCCAATGTCCGAAGTGCTGCTTGATAAGTTTGCTCCATCAGCATGGTAATGGTCATAGGACCTACACCTCCAGGAACTGGTGTGATGTGGCTAGCAAGTGGGGCAACTGCCTCATAATCAACATCACCACATAGCTTCCCATTTTCATCGCGATTCATCCCAACATCAATGACAACTGCTCCAGGTTTAACAAAGTCAGCAGTCACAAACTTGGCACGACCGATTGCAACCACCAGAATATCTGCTTTAGCAGCCACCTTGGCAAGATTATGAGTCCGTGAGTGAGTCAAAGTCACTGTAGCATTCTTTGCCAAAAGAAGCTGGGTCATGGGTTTTCCGACGATATTGGAACGACCGATGACGACCGCATTTTTACCTTCCAAGTCAATCCCATATTCATGAAACATTTCCATAATCCCTGCAGGTGTCGAAGGAATCATGACTGGATGACCTGACCAAAGACGCCCCATGTTTAGCGGATGAAAACCATCCACATCTTTTTCTGGGTCAATGGCTAATAAAACCGCCTCTTCATCAATATGTTTTGGCAATGGTAACTGGACCAATATCCCGTGCCATTCTGAATCTTGATTGTATTTGGCAATCAAGTTTAACAATTCCTCTTGGGTAATGGTTTCTGGAACTCGGACTACTTCACTACGAAAACCAGCTGCAAGGGCAGAACGTTCCTTATTTCGAACGTAGACTTGGCTGGCAGGGTTGTCCCCAACCAAAATCACCACCAAACCAGGTACTAAACCTGTTTCTTCCTTTAATCTTGCAGTCTTTTCAGCCAGCTGTCCTTGTAACTTAGCTGCTAGAGCCTTCCCATCAATAATCTGTGTCATATCACTTCTCTTTTCTTTCAAATATCTTCCATTATACCAAAAACTGTTAGTCCCCTCTAACACTTCTTTCCTAGGCAATCCTATAGTTTCAAACTATAAGAAAAAGGAGCGGATATTCCATCCAACTCCTTATTCTTATTAGAAAATCTAATTAGATTTAATCTTCTTTTTTCTTACGAGCAAGAAGTCCAAACCCTCCTAGTGCTCCAAGAAGTCCGAGCGATGCTAGACTAGCGCTAGCTTCTGTACCTGTGTTAGGCAACTCTTTTTGACCTTCAACATATTTAGGTGTTTCTTGTTTAGAAGGTTTAGAAGGTTGAGCTGGTTTAGCAGGTTTTTCTACTTCCCTAGGATTTGGAACATAGTTAATTACTGTATCTTGACTTGGATCTGTTGGGATGTTTGGTACTACATATCCTTTTGTTGGATCTTTCGGATCAACTGGTTTAAGTGGGTTGCCATCTTTATCTTCTGGAGTGAATCCTGGAACGTATGGTAACACTTCTGTTGGTTGTCCTGGTTTTGTTGGATCTGCTGGATCGTTTGGATACTTGATTGGGCTTGTTGGTTGTCCTGGGATGTTTGGAATCCATGATCCGATTGGTTTGTAAACGTATGTTACTGTTGAACCATCTTTTCCAATCTTACCTTTAGCTTCTCCTTCAACACGAACTAGTAGGTGTCCTGGAATAACTTTTCCACTTGTAGAGTACTCATCTCCCACTTTTCCTTCTGTTGTTTCTGAAGGGATTAAGTCTTTGCCTTTTTCATCTACATATTTAACTACCAAGTTTGCTTTGTTTGCTACGTAGTTAATTACTGTATCTTGACTTGGATCTGTTGGGATGTTTGGTACTACATATCCTTTTGATGGATCTTTCGGATCAACTGGTTTAAGTGGGTTGCCATCTTTATCTTCTGGAGTGAATCCTGGAACGTATGGTAACACTTCTGTTGGTTGTCCTGGTTTTGTTGGATCTTGTGGGTCATTTGGATACTTGATTGGAGTTGTTGGTTGACCTGGGATGTTTGGAATCCATGATCCGATTGGTTTGTACACGTATGTTACTGTTGAACCGTCTTTTCCAATCTTACCTTTAGCTTCTCCTTCAACACGAACAAGTAGGTGTCCTGGAATAACTTTTCCAGTTGTTGTGTACTCATCTCCTACTTTTCCTTCTGTTGTTTCTGAAGGGATTAAGTCTTTTCCTTTTTCATCTACATATTTAACTACTAGTTTAGCTTTGTTTGCTACGTAGTTAATTACTGTATCTTGACTTGGATCTGTTGGGATGTTTGGTACTTCGTATCCTTTTGTTGGATCTGTTGGATCAACTGGTTTAAGTGGGTTGCCATCTTTATCTTCTGGAGTGAATCCTGGAACGTATGGTAACACTTCTGTTGGTTGTCCTGGTTTTGTTGGATCTTGTGGGTCATTTGGATACTTGATTGGAGTTGTTGGTTGACCTGGGATGTTTGGAATCCATGATCCGATTGGTTTGTAAACGTATGTTACTGTTGAACCATCTGTGCCAATCTTACCTTTAGCGTCTCCATCTACACGAACAAGTAGGTGTCCTGGAATAACTTTTCCAGTTGTTGTGTACTCATCTCCTACTTTTCCTTCTGTTGTTTCTGAAGGGATTAAGTCTTTTCCTTTTTCATCTACATATTTAACTACTAGTTTAGCTTTGTTTGCTACGTAGTTAATTACTGTATCTTGACTTGGATCTGTTGGGATGTTTGGTACTTCGTATCCTTTTGTTGGATCTGTTGGATCAACTGGTTTAAGTGGGTTGCCATCTTTATCTTCTGGAGTGAATCCTGGAACGTATGGTAACACTTCTGTTGGTTGCCCTGGTTTTGTTGGGTCTGCTGGATCATTTGGATACTTGATTGGAGTTGTTGGTTGTCCTGGAATATTTGGAATCCATGAACCGATTGGTTTGTAGGTTACTACTTCTGTAGCATCTTTTGAATCCGCAGTTACTTTTGTAGTTGGTACACTTGCTTTGTCAGCTAAGTATCCTTTAACTACTGGTGATTTCACTTCAGCTAAGTCTTGAGCTGGAGTCCAATCTCCGTAAGTCACTTCACCTGTTACTAAGTTGACCTTAGCTTCACGTGTAAATTTAGCTTCTTGTGTTACTGTTTTTGGTGTTCCATCTTCATTTAATACTGGAGTTCCATCTTCGTACACATAAGTGATTGTACGTGTAACAGTTTTGTTTAGATCTTTTTCTTCCAAGCCAGCTGGGTATTTAGGTCCATCTGGGTTATTTGGATCTACTGGAGTTCCTGGTGTTTTTGGTTGATCTGGTGTTACTGTAACTTCTTTAGCTTTAAGCGTTACTTTGAACTCTTGATCTGTATCTTTATCTTTATCGAACTTGCCACCTTCTGGGTATGTATTAGATACTAATTCATATCCTTTGTTTTCAAGTTCTTTGATTTTCGCTTTTACATCAGCCTCTTTTGTAAGTGGTGTATCTGAGTCACCTTCTTCAGTAATTTCAGCTACTCCTGGAATTGGGTTTCCTTTTTCATCTACGAAAGTTGTTTTAGCTTTTTGAGTATCTTTTACGTAGTTAATCGGCGTACTTTGAGTTGGATCGTTTGGAATATCTGGAATGACATATCCTTTAGTTGGATCTTGTGGATCTACTGGTTTAAGTGGTTGTCCATTTCCATCTTTTGGAGTCATACCTGGTACGTATGGTAATACCGGTTTATCAGTTCCTGGTTTTGTTGGATCATCTGGATTATTCGGATATTTGATTGGGTTTGTTGGTTGTCCCGGGATATTTGGTACCCATGATCCTAGTGGTTTGTATGTTACTACTTCTTTAATATCTTCAGAATCACCTGTTACATTTACCACCGCAACACTTGCTTTGTCAGCTAAGTATCCTTTAACTACTGGTGATTTAACTTCAGCTAAGTCTTGTGCTGGTGTCCAGTCTCCGTATGTAACTTCTCCTGTTACCAAGTTCACTTTTGCTTCACGTGTGAATTTAGCTTCTTGTGTTACTGTTTTTGGTGTTCCATCTTCATTTAATACTGGAGTTCCATCTTCGTACACATAAGTGATTGTACGTGTTACTGTTTTGTTTAGATCTTTTTCTTCCAAGCCAGCTGGGTATTTAGGTCCGTCTGGGTTGTTTGGATCTACTGGAGTTCCTGGTGTTTTTGGTTGATCCGGTGTTACTGTAACTTCTTTTTGTTTAAGTGTTACTTTGAACTCTTGATCTGTATCTTTATCCGTATCGAACTTACCACCTTCTGGGTATGTATTAGATACTAATTCATATCCTTTGTTTTCAAGTTCTTTGATCTTAGCTTTAACATCAGCTTCTTTTGTTAATGGAGTTTCTGATCCACCTTGTTCAGTAATTTCAGCTACCCCTGGAATTGCATTTCCTTTTTCGTCTACAAATGTTGTTTTCGCTTTTTGGATTGCTGTATATTTAACAACATATTCGTAATCTTCATCTGTAGCTGTTGTTGCTTGTACTGGTACTTTTTCAACACTTGCGATGTAACCTTCTTTTTGAGGTACTGCAAGTTCTGGAAGATCAGTACTTTGACCATTAGTTCCTTTCCAGTTAATATAAACTGGTTTGTCTTCAGAGTTAATTACCGCTTTACCTTGTGCAGTTAACTTGATTGAACCTGTGTAACTTACAGTTTGTTTTTGTGATGGGAATACATCAGTACCCGCTAAGCCTGCAACATTGTCAGCGTATACAAATTTAATTGTACGGTTTACTTCTTCTACTTTTGTTTTCTTAACATAATCATACTCTGCTGGGGTAACAAATGCAGATCCATTTATACCTTTAGCTTTTAATTCTTCTTCAGAATATAAATCTCTTGCTCTTGTCTTCGTAACACTTAGTGTTCCTTTTACGTTTTCAGGAGGAAGATCTGCAAGAATGTATTCTTCTCCGTTAACTTCTTTAACTAAGTCTACGTGATCATTACTTACATCATATTTGTTTCCAAGCACATTAGTGTAATCTTTTGAACCATCTTCACTTAAAGGAATATTCCCCGTATATCTTGTTGGTTCAAAACCTATAACTTCACCTGTCACTAAATCTTTGAATGTTCTAACAACAGCACCTGTTGGTGGCTCACCTTGAACTTTACCATCACCTTTAACACTCCAACCGTTTGGCACTGTAGTTATAACATCTTCTTTCTCACCGTTAATAGATTCTCCACCTGATACAGTAAGAGTTGCTGCAGTTTTATCGTTTCCTACATAACCTTGTTTAATTAATCCATTTTCATAAGTAATATTAGAATATTCACTTGTTAGAGTTTTGTCTTTTATTACTTTTTCAATACCTAAAGATTGAAGAGGCATAGAGACTATAGAATCTTCTTGAATAGTTCCTTCTGTAACAGTAAGTTCTAATTCCGTTGGTGAAATTAATCTAGGTGTTAATGTAAAACCAGTATCTCGACCATCTTGTAAAATCCATACATTGTTTTCATTAGCTCTAGCATTAGACCAACGGTTTTGCGGGCGATAAGTAATACTATCTCCTTTATTAGGGTTAATAGTAGACGCTGTATTTAATCCATTTACAAAGCTAGAATTTCCTTCAAGTTCTTTAAATTCAGTAAAATCTGCATTTGGAAGTTTGATTGTAAATTTAGATCCTACTCCATAACGAACATCTGAATCAGTTTTTAATACGATTGAATCACTTCTACCTATTTGCTCATTGTTAAGGTATGTCAATCCATTGTTTTCACTTAGTGATGCACTCGTACCTTGTTTTTGATAGCTAGGTTGTTGACCTTTTCTTGTATAAGTATGTTCCAGAACTGTACGCCCATCAATTTTAATAGTCGCTGTATACGGAGTGTCTTTTGAAATTTGTGGAGCTAAATATCCATCACCCGATAAATTACTCGCTCCAAACGACACATTCGGATAGTCTTTTACTTTATCGTTCCACTCGATGTTGTAAGTATATGTTCCAGTTTCGTTAGCTACCGCTGGTTGCTCAGCAACACGTTGGTCATAAGTCATACCACGTTGTGTACGTTGTGCCCAATATGGTACAGATTTATTATTGTTGTTTCCTGTAGTTGTTTTAAAGTCGATAGATTTAACTTTACCAACTACTGTTCCATCAGTCGCTCTGATTTCCGTATTTACTGCCAAACCAGCACCTAACTCAGCTAAGTTAGTAAGTTCAATTTTTGTAATAGAACCCGCTTTAAGAGTTGATGTACTAATAGTAGTATCAAATCCCCATCCTGTAGGAGCCGTATTATCTGCATTCATATCAACATAAGCGTTTGTTACAGCTTTAACTGTTTCTCCATCTTTAAAAACATCTTTACCTGTAATTTTTGATGCAGTAGCAGCTAATACCGATTCTACTTTACCTGCATGGCCAGCACGTTTCATTTCCGTATAAACTGCTTCAATGGCAGCAGAAAGACGATTCACTTGAGCTACCATTTGATCTTTAGATGCATCGGATGAAAGCAAATCATTAGACTTCGCTGCTTCAAGTTTCACTGCCTCAATCTTAACCGCAAGTTCTTTTTTAGCCGATTCATCTTTGACTTCTTTATCTGAGAAGTTTGAGGCTACAGATGCCATAACATCAGCTTCTGAAGTCAATTGAGTAAGAACTGTCTTCACTTCATCTTGTGCTTTTTCTGTTGCAGCTTTTTCAGATGTTTCTTTGTTAGTTTTTTCTTTAGCTACTTCTTTTTTATCAGCTTGCTCTTTATCAGATTTTTCTGTTGCAGCTTTATCGGTAACTTCTTTTTCTGCTACAGGTTTAGCTTCAGTTTTAACTTCTTCTTTTACTTCAGGTTTTTCATCTGCTTTTACAGCATCAATCTTTAATTCTGGAAGTTCCTCAACAACTGGTGTTGTTATGGCTGAATCAGGTTTCTGTTTATCAGAATTTGTAACTTCTGGAGTTTTTGTAGAAGCAGTACTTGTCTCATCAGCTTTAACAGCATTTGCTCCTAAAAGAAGAGCAGTTCCCAATAGAACACTAGCGGCACCAAAACTATACTTACGAATAGAAAAGCGCTGGGCTCTTCTACCATGGTATTTTTCCATTCTTGAATACATGTTTTCTCCTTATTTATATATATGTTGATTTAGAATACGGTTGAAGTCCTTCATATCCCCTGCCTCTCCTGATAAAGAAAGCCTTCTTTAACGAAACTACAACACAATACTCATTATTCAATTTTATCATATATTTTTAACACTAGTCAACCAAAAAGATCTATATATTCTCGCTTTTTGTATAATATTTTTGTACCCAAAATACAAAAAGAAGGAATTACCCTTCTTTTTATTATAATAACTTTTTTATTTACGGTTTAATACGGTGCAACATACGTGGGAATGGGATAGCTTCACGGATGTGTTTTGTTCCTGCTGCAAAGGTCACCATACGTTCGATACCGATACCAAATCCACCGTGTGGAACTGTACCGTATTTACGAAGGTCAAGGTAGAATTCATACTCTGTACGATCCATACCAAGTTCATCCATCTTAGCAACAAGGGCATCGTAGTCTTCCTCACGCAAAGATCCACCAATGATTTCTCCATAGCCTTCTGGAGCAAGCAAGTCTGCACAAAGCACGCGCTCTGGATTTCCAGGAACTGGTTTCATGTAAAACGCCTTGATGGCTGCTGGATAGTTCATGACAAATGTTGGTACACCAAAGTGGTTTGAAATCCAAGTTTCATGTGGTGAACCAAAGTCATCTCCATGCTCAAGATGCTCGTAGTCAGCGTCTTCATCATTCTCATGCTCTTGCAAGAGGTCAATGGCTTGATCGTAAGTGATACGTTTGAAGGGCTCTGCAATGTAGCGTTTCAAGAGCTCTGTATCACGTTCCAAGGTTTCCAGGGCTTGAGGCGCACGGTCAAGAACACCTTGAAGAAGAGCTTTCACATAAGCTTCTTGCAAGTCAAGCGACTCATCATGTGTCAAGTATGAGTACTCTGCGTCCATCATCCAGAACTCAGTCAAGTGACGACGTGTTTTTGATTTTTCAGCACGGAATACTGGACCAAAGTCAAATACACGGCCAAGAGCCATAGCACCTGCCTCTAGGTAAAGCTGACCTGATTGGCTCAAGTAAGCTGGCGTTCCGAAGTAGTCTGTTTCAAAGAGTTCAGTTGAATCTTCAGCCGCATTTCCTGATAAAATTGGGCTATCAAATTTCATGAAGCCGTTCTTGTCAAAGAATTCATAAGTTGCATAGATGATAGCGTTACGGATTTGCATAACAGCTACTTGCTTACGAGAACGGAGCCACAAGTGACGGTTATCCATCAAGAAATCTGTTCCGTGTTCTTTTGGTGTGATTGGGTAGTCTTGAGATTCACCAATCACTTCGATGTCTGTAATATCCAACTCATAGCCAAACTTAGAACGTTCGTCTTCTTTGACAATACCTGTCACATAAACAGACGTTTCTTGGCTCAAGCGTTTGATGACATCAAACTTCTCAAGTCCCACTTCTTCACCAAATTTTTCTAAAAAGTTTGGTTTAAAGGCCACACCTTGGAAGAAGGCTGTCCCGTCACGCAATTGCAAGAAGGCGATTTTCCCTTTTCCTGATTTGTTGGCAACCCAAGCGCCAATCGTCACTTCTTGACCAACATAGTCTTTTACATCGATAATCGTTACACGTTTTGTCATTATTTTTCCTTTTCTTTTATTTTTCCATAAATGCTTTCAAGCGGTTAACTGCTTCTTTAAGCGTGTCTAGGTCTGTCGCATAGCTGAGGCGGACATTTTCTGGCGCTCCAAATCCAGCTCCTGTGACCAAGGCTACTTCAGCTTCTTCTAGGATAGCGGTTGTAAATTCTGTCACATCCGTATAGCCTTTCATCTCCATTGCCTTTTTGACATTTGGGAAGAGGTAGAAGGCTCCTTGCGGTTTGACCACTTCAAATCCTGGCACCTCAGCAAGAAGGGGATAGATGGTATTGAGACGTTCCTCAAAAGCCTGACGCATGCTTTCCACCGTATCTTGCTCGCCTGATAGAGCCTCAACTGCTGCATACTGGGCTACTGCTGACGGGTTTGAAGTTGTTTGACCTGCAATCTTGGACATGGCAGCGATAATGTCTGCTTCTCCAACGGCATAGCCAATACGCCAGCCAGTCATAGCATAGGTTTTAGACACACCATTGATAACCACTGTTTGCTTGCGAATCGCTTCTGATAGACTAGAAATAGGTGTGAACTCATGGCCATTATAGACCAAGCGCCCATAGATATCGTCTGCTAGGATGAGAATATCCTTTTCTACAGCCCAGTTCCCGATTGCTAAGAGTTCCTCACGGGTGTAAATCATACCTGTCGGATTAGATGGTGAATTCAGCAGCAAAACCTTGGTCTTGTCTGTGCGAGCTGCTTCTAACTGCTCTACAGTCACCTTAAAGTGATTGTCTTCCTTAGCAGGAACAAAGACTGGCACACCCTCTGCCATCTTAACCTGATCTCCATAGCTGACCCAGTAGGGGGTTGGGATGATAACTTCATCACCTGGATTGACCACAGCCATAAAGAAGGTATAGAGAGAATATTTTGCTCCTGCAGCTACTGTCACTTGATTTGGCGCTACAGAATAGCCATAAAAGCGCTCAAAGTAGGTATTGACTGCTGCCTTGAGCTCTGGCAGGCCTGAGGTTACTGTATAAAAAGAAGCACGCCCCTCTTGAATCGATGCAATGGCGGCATCTTGGATATTTTTTGGAGTAGTGAAATCTGGCTCACCCAAGGTTAGAGACAAGATATCTCTTCCCTCAGCCTTCAGTGCTTTGGCACGGGCTCCAGCAGCCAAGGTCACACTTTCTTCCATTTCTAAAACACGGTTGGATAGTTTCATAGGCCCTCCTTATTGACCAATGCTCCTGTTTCAAAATCTACTAGATAAAAATTAGTTCCTGACTTGACTTCCCAGATTGGCTTGTCTTGATAACGGCCAAAGGTTATCGTGTCAATCTCGCCAGCTCCTTTTTCCTTAGAAACCGCTTCTGCTTTTTCTTGTGAAATACCCTGATTTAGCTGATAAACGTAAATCTTATGGTCATCTTTTCCGATCAGGACAGCAAGTGCTTCTTGCTGTTTATTACGACCAAGAACGCTGTAATAAGATTCCAAGCCATTGTATAAATCAACCTGATCAGCCTGCTCTAATCCTGCATACTGCTGAGCTAATTTTTCTCCTTCACTTTTAGCTGTTTGATAAGGTTTCATACTAAGAGAAACCAGATACAGAAAGGAAGCACTGATAACCACAAACAAAATCGTCATCCCTAGACCATACTGCCACAGTAGATTATTTTTTGCTTTATTTTGTCTTGTTTTCACTCGTCTATTTTACCATCTATTGGGCTTTATTACAAGTGAATGCAAGAACAATTGTATTTTATTTCTTCCTTCAAAGTAAACCGATTTTTCTTGTTTAAAACCGAGAGAGAAAAGCATAGACACAAGCGAAATCACCGTATTAAAAAACCTGAGCTTGCACTCAAGTTTTCAGAAATTCTTTTAATCTATGGAATCATTTTATCATCTATTCTTTTAGCCATTTTTCCTAAAAAGATAGTCAGTAGAAGGCTAATCATGACTAAAAAGGATCCTAGATAAAGAAATGTTACTACAAAGCCTAAATTGTCAATCAACCAGCCTGTCAGTGGGAAGAAGACAATCATACTTAGACTAAACATCATAGAGTAGACACTCAGCATGGTTGCCCTTACTTCACTTGGGAGCCGCTCTTGCAAATCATTATCAAAAATCGGCTGAAAAAGAGCATATAGAGCATTACTAATCAAATAAACCAAAATATAGATTAGAGGTGTTCCAAAGTAGGACAGCAGGTAGGTAACTCCAGTCAGCAGGACGAGGACAGGGAAAAGCTTCAAGGCGGCATATCTCTTTCCAATCTTACTCGCTAGATAGACTGCGACGATATTCAAGAGACTTCCAAGTAGCATAACTGCTGAAATTTGCCAACTACTTAAATCTGGTAACTGATTTTGATAGTAAAAATAAAACATGCACATGAGTGTACCAACAATCTGAGACAAAATCATCCAGTTGAAGAGCATGGGATTTCGCTCCAACTCTTCCTTAACAGTCCACATAATCTGTTTCATGGTCACACTATCAGTTTTTTCTAGCTTGACACTGGGCTCTTTCAGCATCAAAATCAAGACAAGAACTATGATAGAAGTGGCAATCATGATATAGTAGGTCAGGTGCAATTGACCATGGACAAAAAATCCCGCCAACACTGTCCCCAAAGAACGAGTTCCTTCTGCTACTCCTGACATGAAACTTGAAATGGATAGATAGCGCTCCTTTAGCCCAGCCTCTACAGCCGAGTCATAGACCATTGCTGCACTTGTTCCTGAATCAAAATTATAAGACAAGGCACTTATCGCCATAGCTAGCGCATAAATCCAAAAATTTCCCTGCCCAGCCAACATAAGAATAGAAGACACAATCCCTGCTATACGACTTAAATAAAGGTTGGTCTTATAGGAATAGCGGTCAGCTAACATACCAGATGGAATTTCACAGAGAAGACTGGTCGTATGAAAAATACTCTCCAGAAGTCCAATCTGCCAAAGAGACATTCCGTTTTGACTGAGAAAGAGAATCCAAAAACTGGTAATCCCTAGAAATGCAAAAAACTCAACTCCGGCCATCAGGCCAATATTTTTCCGATAATTTCTTATTAACATCTTTTCTCCTTAACAAGTGTATTATTATTTCTTTTGTCCGTCACTTGTTAATCTTTGCCTTACATGATCTCCACCCCTTTTAGAAGCATTCTTCAATGCCATTATTGTTCCTTTAATGATTTATGAAATGATACCGGAAAATAGCTGTTCTGCGGTTTCTATTGCTAGTTTTCTTGTTTATTTTAGCACTTATGTCATTATATTACAAGAGAATATTGGAATACTCCTATAAAATCAAAGAAAACTAAAATCCAAAAAACAGTTCTTACTTTTCCAGTGGCAACTGACTAGAGTTTCAGCAATTTTATAATTTTCAAATAAACTCTGAGCAAATTTCTTGCAAGTCCTTTTGTTTTGTTGTAATATATTTTATAACAACGAGAGACTTCTCGGAAATTTAAGAAAAAGGAGACACATCATGTCTAAAAAAGTATTATTTATCGTCGGATCACTACGTCAAGGTTCTTTCAACCACCAAATGGCTCTCGAAGCTGAGAAAGCACTTGCTGGTAAAGCAGAGGTTAGCTACCTTGATTATTCAACCCTTCCTCTCTTCAGCCAAGATTTGGAAGTTCCAACACATCCAGCTGTAGCTGCTGCTCGTGAAGCAGTTCTCGCTGCGGATGCCATCTGGATTTTCTCTCCAGTCTATAACTTCTCTATCCCTGGTATGGTGAAAAACTTACTTGACTGGCTATCTCGCGCTCTTGACTTATCTGATACACGTGGCGCTTCTGCCCTTCAAGACAAGTTTGTTACCGTATCATCTGTAGCCAATGCAGGTCACGATCAACTCTTCGCTATTTACAAGGACCTTTTGCCATTCATCCGTACACAAGTCGTTGGTGACTTTACTGCTGCACGTGTCAATGACTCTGCCTGGGCAGACGGAAAATTGGTTCTTGAAGAAACAGTCCTAAACTCACTTGAAAAACAAGCTCAAGACTTGTTCGTAGCAATTCAATAAAAAATAGAAAATTTTAAGAAGTCCTTAATATAAAAATGAGCCACTTTAAATTTAAAGTTGCTCATTTTTTGTGCTATTTAATACTATACTACTAGTTAAATCAGTATTAACACTTTATATTTAGCGATGTCTTCTAGCATGACCACGAGTTCCTGGTCCAGTTCTAATTGGTTTAACTTGTTTACCTGGACGTGAAGGAACATGGTGTACTGGTCCATGATGAGGTCTCGTTAAATGCGGTTTAGGCTGAACACTTGGTTTTGGATGAGTAACAACTACGTTTGGTTTTGTAACAACTCCGACCACATGCGTGTGGCTAGTGGTGCCAGTATGAATGACACTTGTCACCTCTGAATGAGTTTCAGTTTCATTTGTTGTAATAGTGACAATCGGTGTTGTTGGACCCGCTGTTGCCGCATTTGAGGTAACAGTGGTTGTCGTTGTAGTTGTAGTCGTAGCCGTTCCACCAGGAACAGGTTTTGTCTCTGTTTTCTTATTAACAGATGTTTGTGAAGAAAAATCTGTTGGTTTAATTGCAGCCAAGGCTTCAGCTTGAGTTAAGCTAGGTTTTGAATCAGTAGTCGCTACCGGTTTTGGTTGCACAGCTGGTGTTGGTGTAGCTGGAGTAGATACTACTGGTTTAACAGGTGTTACCGGTGCAGGGGCTACTGGTTTCACTGGAGCAACTGGTTGTGGTGTGGCAACAGGCGCTGGAGTTACTGGTGTCGAAATTACTGGTTTGACTGGTGTTGATGGTGCTACCGGTTTTGGTTTAACTACAGGTGCTGGCTTAGCCGGAGTTGACACTGCTGGTTTAACCGGTGTTACTGGTTTTACCGATACGACGGGTTTTGCAACAATTGGTGATGATGCAACAACTGGATTCGGAACAGTCAAAACTGGTTTGATAGAAATTCCATTCCCTAGACTAGAAGGAGTTGCTGCAATAGTTGTTACTCCTTGTGGAGTGACATTTGGTTTATGAACAGTCGTATCCACTGACGCTACTGGTTTATCATCAATTCTTGTGATTTTCCAATTATCATAAATAACTGCACCAGTAACGAGGTTAACTCTCGCCACTCTTTCAAAAACTACAGATCGAACTACATCTTTGAAAGCTTGTTTGCCATCTTTTTGATATTTGTAGTGAATCGTCTGCTTGGTCATTTTTCTCAGTGTATCTAAATTTTCAACCGATTTAGGCCAAACAGGTGACAATGCATCTCCTGCTACTAATGGATTTCCAGCAATTGGTTTTGGATCATCTGCTGTAACAGTCACAACTTTTTCGATTAATTGAACTGAGAATACTTGATCAGTTTGTTTTTCACTGTCGAAACGTTTATCATTAGCATTTGCAAAACCATCATGTACTAATTCATATCCTTGTTTTAGGTACTGATTAATACGAGTTTTTGAATTATAAACAATTGTTTCACCTGGAAGACCAACTACACTATCCACATTTCCTAAAACTTTAGGACTTGTTTCTGTTTGATTGAGGTATTTAACCTGTGCTTTTTGTTGAGCAAGATAATCATAAACAACATGGATATCAGCCTGTGTCAAATATCCCTTACTATTAGCAGGTGTTTGTGACAAGACATATACTACACCATCTTTTTCGAAACGTTCAGGAACTTTAGCAGTCACATCATAGTTATTTCCCAACAAGTTAATGAGATTTGAACTCTTATCATGTGGTGTATTGAATGTTTCTAAAATAGCTTGACTTGTTTTATCACGATACTGAATATCAACTTTACCAAATTTAGCTTCTTCGTACACAGCTACCACGTTAGCTTGAGCTCGTGTAATCGTACCAGATGTCTTCGTATTGCTATAGAAACGATCATTCTGTGCATATTCTTTAAAGACATAATATTTACCATTTGGTGAATGCAATAAATAAGGTGCTGTGATAGATGTTGTTTGAATTCCTTTGTTTTCTTGAACTTCTGTCTCAGTTGTATTTCTCTCTAAAGTAGCTACATAGCTAGTATCAATTTTGGTAGATGGTCTTACAGTAGTGAATTTGTCTTGAAGGATACCTCCATTTTCCACCGCTGCAATGGCAGGAAGAAGCATTTTCCCTTGAGTATCAACGAAGCGAACGGCTACATCTCCATATACAAGGCGTCCATCTGTTCTTACCATATCTGGATTGGCAATTTTCCAATCAGAATCAGCAGCTTGTTCGTATTGGTCTGTAAGATTTTTACCTTTGGCATCAACAACTGTCAATGTCCCTGGAACATTTGATTTAAAACCATTTCTAGCTTCATTCAGATAATTAACTGTGTGACTTGTCGGAACACGGTCAACTCCAAAGTCTTTTGTACGTAATACATAAGTTCTTCCAGCCAACATCTTTCCAGATACCAATTCAAAGGTTAATTCATTATCTGCTGCCTTAAGAATCTTGAATTTGGCATGTTGACCAGGCTCTTCACGAGGTGCCTCCAAAATAACATTATGGCGATTTACCCTTGTTCTTGATGTATCAGGGCTAGTATTTATCATTTCGACATTGTGGGCACCACGTTCAACAAATTCACCGACAGTAGCAAACTTATTGAATTCTGTATCATTGATACGAACGGTGAAACGGGTCCCTGCACTAAAGTTTGATTTCCATGTTCCGATACGAAGAGTGCTGTTATATGTTTTGATACTACCATCATCATCCAACATAACATCACCTGTGAAGTTAGCTGTAGCTGGTGTATCATAAACTTTAGGTGCTCCTATATCTGTTTTAATCACAGTGTAATTCTTAGTGACTACATTTTGACCATTAACTGAAATAACACCAGTTACAGACTTATCCACGTTCACTCGAGGATAACGAATTCCACCTCTGTATTGAAGTTCAAAAGTAACATCATCTAAGCGTTCAATTTCGTCAGTAAAACGGTATGTTGCTTCAATATGACTCCCTTTGTCAACTAAATCCCATGATTCTTTTGTGTCCAAAGCAACGTCACGGTCTCCACGTGAAGCCCAGTATGAAAGGCTTCCAGCTTTGGTATTATCATTTTTCTGAACCAGACTCACTCGTTCTGCAAATACTTTACCTTCAGCAACCAATTTTTGAGGAAGATTATTATCTTGTGGCAATTCCTTCAAACCAATTGTAAAGATATCCCCCTTATGATAGGTACCATTTTTAAATTTTAATTGGAAGCGATAATCAGCAATACCTGTTGAAGTTACACGGTCGGCCATGTCGATTGTACCACTGGCAATAATATTTCCATTATCGATAGCTACATCCTGTATTTGAGTTGGCGATAGATTAGCGCTAATTTTCTTGCCGTGTCCTGCACGTTGCAACTCAGTATATACTGTTTCAATAGCTGAATACAGTTGATTTAATTGAGTCTTAAGATTTTCTGCACTAACAGATGAATCTTTCAACAAGGATTTTGATTGTGAAATCTGAATTGTTGCTGCCTTAACAGCTTCTTGAACCAAGGCTTTTTCTTCAACTTTACGATCTGCTTCTTGAGCATAACGAACAGCAACTTGATTTAAAACTTCTGCTTCTGATACAACCTGTTCCAAGGTAGTTTTTTCGACTGATTTTTCTTCTTTTACCTTCTCACTTGAAGCAGGTGAGGTAGTTTTTTCTTCACTAGACTTAACTTCTTTAGAAGTGAATTCTTTTGAGTCAGAATTTTTTGTCTCAGCTGCCACTTTAGACTCTGCTTCCTTCTTTAGAAGGGCATTGATATCTAATTCTTCTTTTTCCAAAACTGGAGCTTGAAGAGTTGAAGGTAATTCTGCTATTTTTTCCTCAGATTTCTCTTGCTTGGTCTCTTCTGGTTTTTCAGAGACTTTTTGTTCTTCTTTTTCAGTGCGATGTGAATCTACTTTCTGTTCATCTGCACTCACATTTGAATAAGTACCAAAAACCATCAAGGCAGCTACAGCAACAGATACTGCACCAAAACTTGATTTTCTAATGGAATACTTGTTTACCTTATTCATTTGATTCCGTTTTACTCTTGAATACATATATTTTCTCTCTAACTTTTTATGATAAAAAAGGGAGTGGAATTGATGCTGTATTGACATACATTCTCACTCCCTAAAACACTACACTTCCAATATTTTGTTGTCTAGAGTTTTGTTTTGATTTTATTCATCTCGTTTTGCTTTTCCAACTAAACTGAATCCAGCAATTAGACCAAGCACTCCTAGAGCTTGAGCCATACCAGAAGAGTGACCTGCAGTTTTTGGAAGGTCTTTTTCTCCCTCTTTTGGAGCTGGAGCTGGCGTTGGAACCGGAGTTGGTGTAACTTGTGGAATTGGTTGAACATTTCTATAAGTTACAGTTACAACTTGATTTCCAGTTTCTGCTGTAATTCCTTGAACCGAATCTACCTTAGCAAGATCAGGATTGTATCCTGCAATGGTTGGAGACACCACTTCGTCAAAACTTGTTACTCCATCTTCAGAAACCCAAGATGTACTTGTAGTTTTACCTGTTACATTATCGATACTTAACATACGTGAAAAACTTACTTGATCATGGTGATCTTCACTTGCTTTTGTACCATCTGCAAATACATAATGGATCGTTCTCTCTACTACTTTAGGAACATCTTTTTTAACAGTGATCTTATGTTTCAATAGAACTGTATAGTCTTGAACTTTAGTTTCATCTGTATCAAAAGTTGCATCTGTAGGGAAACCATCTTTCTGTAATAAGTACCCTTTTTCTATCAATGATTTCAAAACAGTTTCTGTCGTATAAGCAATCTTTTCTCCAGATTTACCAGTAACATTGTCTGTATGAACGACCTCATCCTTATTATCAACATCTATATAACGAACCACTGCAACTTGATCTTTCTTGACGTAAATTACCTTTGTATCTTCACCTGGATTTTCAGGTGTGACACTTGTACGCTCTGGTTTGTAGCCTACAATTTCAGGTACTGCAGTTTCTCCAGCTTTACGAGGATCATTTGCATCATTCATGTATTGTGGTTGAGGAGCATTTACAATCACATTTCCAGAAGCATCTACTGGAATGATTTTACCCAAAGCTTTATATGTAACTGTATCTGTTGCTTTTGGTGAATCTGGCGTAACTGTCTTAGCACCAGCTTCTGATTTATCAGCAAAATATCCTGCCACAACTGGGACTTTAACTATGCCATAGGTATGGTTCTTGTTTTCCCAAGTTGTTTCTTTAGTCGCTTCATTATATGATCCCTTGAAGACAAAATCATTTTGCACATTATCTTTAGGAGTTGCAGAATCTGCACCAGTAAAGCTCACAGTTTGCTCTGTTTCCTTAGATACTGGATCAATAATTTCATTATATGTTACAAAGGTATCTTTTCCGATACGATCAGGATCAGATTCATCATTTGGTTCGATTGTCTTGTCAACAATATTATATCCCCAAACAGTTGGTTGCGTATTATTTAATACATGGAATTTTGGAGCCGCAGGAATTTTTGTTTCCGCTGCTTTTGTTGCATCGTTTGGATCATTATCATAGTACTTATAGAGAGCGTCTTCAATGTTTTGTACAACCTCTCCTTGTTCATTGATATATTGTCCTTTATTATTGACTGCTACAATACGTCCCATTTCTTTCAAGTCGACATTAACTTCTGTATCTTGAGGAGAATTTGGGTTAACCTCCATCGTTCCTACTTTATTCACAGTAGCATAGAATTTTGGTGTAATAGGAGTTCGTACTGCTTTGAACACTGCATTAACAGATGAATCAGCTTCTGAATTAGTTGAACTATCTGGATCTGCTACAGTGGCACGTTTACCTCTTGATGAACGACGTACTGAACGCTCACCATTTTCTGTCACAGTTAAGCCTAATGGAGACTCTTGAGAATTAGTAACTTGTGGAGCTAAAGCTAGTCTTACACTAGATGATCTTACAACTCTTGTTACACTATTATTTGCTACTGTAGGAGTTGTAGCTGATGGTTGAGATGCTACTGGAGCTACAACATCTTGGTTTTTAATACCAGTAATCTTCCATTGTTCATAATTGATATCACCAGAAACCAAATTCACAAGAGCATTTCTTTCATAGCTGATATGTTGATCAATCGTTCCATATGCAGCTTTTCCATTTTTAAGGTAACGGAAGTTGATACGACGAGTTATTGTTTGAGTCAATTTCTCCATTCTCTCGACAGTACGTGGCCAATTTGGTGTATTTGGTTGTCCTGGATTGACTGGGGTGTTTGGTTGTGGTTTAGGATCTTTCGGTGTTACACGTTCAACACGTTCTGAAAGGGTTACAGTGTAGACTTGGTCACGTGCTGTATCGTAGTCATAAACCTTCGCACCACCCGCTGTGAATTCATCGCTAACAAGCTTATAGCCTTGTTTCTTGAATTCTGTGATTTGACTTGTTGTGCTGTAGGCAATGGCTTCACCTGACTTACCTGTCACTTCATCTGTTGTGAGAACACGGTTACCGTTAGTGCTTACGTAACGGATAATAGCTTTTTGAGCATCCTTACGGTAAGTAACTGTTTCAACACGGTCTTGGTCTTTCGCTTGAACTCCACTTACAGCTGGGATTTCTGATTTATCCGCTGTGTAA